>JBBSSC010000020.1:0-13702 GCA_038242465.1 Propionibacteriales bacterium
CAGCATCTGGCCCCATGTCGAGGAGGCCGTCATGCTGCGCGTTCTCCAGCACCGCTCGACGATCGTCTTCGTCAACTCCCGCGGCGTCGCCGAACGCCTGACCGCCCGCCTCAACGAGGCCTACGCCACACATATCGGTGAGGCCGAAGCCGCTCCTTCAGTCCGCACGCCCGCGCAGCTCATGGGCGGCAGCGCAGCCACCCGGCCCCGAGCCACAGAGACCACCGGCGCCGAACCCGTCCTGGCTCGCGCGCATCACGGCTCGGTCAGCAAGGAGCAGCGCGCCCTCATCGAAGACGAGCTCAAGTCGGGGCGCCTGCGCTGCGTCGTGGCCACGTCGAGTCTCGAGCTGGGCATCGACATGGGTGCAGTCGATCTCGTGATCCAGGTGTCGTCTCCGCCTTCGGTCGCCAGCGGTCTGCAGCGGGTCGGCCGAGCGGGCCACCAGGTCGGCGAGATCTCGCAGGGCGTCACCTATCCCACCTCGCGCCAAGATCTCCTCGGTGCGACCGTCACGACGTTGCGCATGCAGGCCGGACTCATCGAGCGACTCGACATCCCAGCTAACCCGCTCGACATCCTCGCGCAGCAGACCGTTGCCGCGACGGCACTCGACAGCCTCGATGTCGAGCAGTGGTTCGACACCGTGCGACGCAGCGCACCGTTTGCGACGCTGCCCCGATCTGCGTACGACGCGACACTCGATCTGCTGTCGGGCCGCTATCCATCCGATGAGTTCGCCGAGCTTCGTCCCCGGCTCGTGTGGGATCGCGATGCCGGCACGCTGACCGGTCGTCCCGGTGCGCAACGGCTCGCCGTGACCAGCGGCGGCACGATCCCCGACCGCGGGATGTTCGGGGTCTACCTCGCAGCCGGCACCGAAGAGACGGGGTCGCGCAAGGTCGGTGAGCTCGACGAGGAGATGGTCTACGAGTCGCGTATCAACGATGTCTTCGCCCTCGGCGCGACGAGCTGGCGCATCCAGGAGATCACCCACGACCGCGTCGTCGTCACCCCGGCCTTCGGCCAGCCGGCTCGCCTGCCGTTCTGGAAGGGCGATGCGATCGGCCGCCCCTACGAGCTCGGCGAGGCGATCGGCGGCTTCGTACGCGAGGCATCAGCGCTGAGTCCCGAGGCCCTGGCCACGCGCACCGCCACGCTGGGCCTCGACCGGCGAGCCGCCGACAACCTGGGCGGCTACCTGCGCGATCAGCTGCAGGCCACGGGGCAGGTTCCGTCCGACAAGACGCTTGTGGTCGAGCGGTTCCGCGATGAGCTCGGCGACTGGCGCGTCGTCCTGCACTCCCCGTTCGGCCGGCGCGTGCACGCACCGTGGTCGCTTGCGGTGGCCGCACGCATCATCGAGCGCTACGGCATGGACGGTTCGGTCGTGGCCAGCGATGACGGCATCGTCGCGCGTATCCCCGACACCGAGACCGAGCCGCCCGGCGCCGAGCTGTTCGTGTTCGACGCCGACGATCTCGATAAGGTCGTCACGGAACAGGTCGGCGGATCGGCCCTTTTCGCATCGCGTTTTCGTGAATGCGCCGCTCGCGCGCTGCTGCTGCCTCGACGCAATCCCGGTTCGCGAGCTCCGCTGTGGCAGCAGCGTCAACGGTCAGCCCAGCTGCTCGATGTCGCGCGAAAATATCCGTCGTTCCCGATCCTGCTCGAGACGGCCCGCGAGTGCCTGCAGGACGTCTACGACCTGCCCGCGCTGATGACCTTGACCAAGCGGCTGGCCTCCCGCGAGATCCAGATCGTCGAGGCCACGACCGAGCGTGCGTCGCCCTTCGCCCAGACCTTGCTATTCGGCTACGTCGCGGCCTTTCTCTACGAGGGCGACACACCCTTGGCCGAGCGTCGCGCTTCAGCGCTGACCCTCGATCCCATCCTGTTGGCCGAGCTGCTGGGTCGGGCCGAGCTGCGCGAGCTGCTCGACCCGACTGTTCTCGAGCGCACCGAGCTCGAGCTGCAGCGCCTCACCGAAGATCGGCTCGCCAAAGATGTCGAAGGGGTCGCCGATCTGCTGCGGCTCCTCGGCCCCCTGACGACTGCCGAGGTGCAGGCCCGTGTGCAGCCCGATCTCGCCGACCAGGCCGTCGGCTGGCTAGGCGAGCTGCAGCAGGCTCGTCGTGCGATCGAGGTCTCGATGGCCGGCGAGGTGCGGTGGGCCGTCGTCGAGGATGCCGGCCGTCTGCGCGACGCCCTGGGCGTCGTGGTGCCGCTCGGAGTGTCCGAGGCCCACCTCGAAGTAGTCGCCGATCCCCTGCTCGACCTGGTCTCACGCCACACCCGCACGCATGGTCCGTTCACCAGCGCCGATGTCGCGGTCCGCTTCGGCATAGGAGTCGCGATCGCCGATCAGGTGCTGCGGCGTCTGGCACGCGACGGCCGCCTCACAGAGGGCGAGTTCCGTCCGCAGACCACCGGCAGCGAGTGGGTCGAGCCCAGCGTGCTGCGCCGGTTGCGGTCTCGTTCGCTGGCCGCCGCTCGCCAACAGGTCGAGCCGGTCGATCCGGTCGCCTTCGCTCGCTTCCTGCCTGGCTGGCAGGGCGTCGGCGGAACGGTCCGGGGCTCCGAGGGCGTCCTGGCCACGATTGACCAGCTCGCGGGCGTGGCCCTGCCCGCCTCGGCGTGGGAGTCACTCGTCCTGCCCGCCCGGGTGCGCGACTACTCCCCCGCGATGCTCGACGAGCTGACCTCGGCCGGCGAGGTCGTGTGGTCCGGTGCGGGCCGACTGCCTGGCAACGACGGCTGGGTCCAACTGCATCCTTCCGACTTCGTGCTCCGAGCCGCGGGTGCCGAGCCTTTCAAGGCGCCTTCGCCCGACTCGCTGCACGGTCAGATCGCCGAAGCTCTCGACGGTGGCGGTGCCTTCTTGTTCCGCCAGCTCGTCGAGGCGCTGCCGATCGACGACCACGCCGATGTCGCCACCGCGCTGTGGGATCTCGTCTGGTCGGGACGCATCAGCAATGACACCTTCGCCCCCGTCCGCACCCTCGTAGGTCGCGGCGGAGCCCATCGGACGACACGTCCCGCCCCTCGGGCACGGCTGCACGGCCGTCGAGTCAGATCTCCACGCGTTGCGGCGCAGGGTCCGCCAACCGTCAGCGGACGCTGGTTCACCCTGGCCGAGACCGCCAACGACCCCACGAGCCTCCAGCTTGCCCGCACCGAGGCGCTCGTAGGTCGCTATGGCGTCGTGACCCGTGGCTCGGTCATGGCCGAGCAGACTCCGGGCGGCTTCGCGGCGATCTACCGCGTCCTGCGCGAGCTCGAGCAGAGCGGCTCGGTGCTGCGCGGCTACTACGTCGAGACCCTCGGAGCGGCGCAGTTCGCGGCATCCTCCACGGTCGACCGCATGCGTACGCACGTCGTTGACGACGAGCGCCCCAGTGACGCCGCGGCCATCACGCTCGCCGCGACAGATCCAGCTAATCCCTATGGAGCGGCGCTGCCCTGGCCCCCGCGGGCCGAGGACGACGAGGCCTCCGGCCACCGTCCTGCGCGCAAGGCCGGATCCCTCGTCGTGATGCACGACGGGTGGCTCGTCGTATACCTCGAACGAGGTGGCAAGAAGGCCATTGTCTTCGACGCCGACCCTGCCCGGCTCGCCGCAGCCGCCGCGTCCCTCGCCTCCACGGTGCGCGCCCGCCGCATCAATCGGCTCACGATCGAGACGGCCGGCGGTCAGCCCGTCGCGTCCTCGCCGCTCGGAGAGGCGCTGCTCGAAGCCGGCTTCGAGCGCACCATCAAGGGCGTGAGGCTGGATGCCTGAGGGCGACACCGTCTGGCGCACCGCACGACATCTGCACGATGCGCTGGCCGGCTTCGAGCTGACTCGCACCGACTTCCGGGTGCCGGCCTTTGCGACGGTCGACCTGACGGGACAGGTCGTCGACGAGGTCGTGAGCCGCGGCAAACATCTGCTGATCCGCACGCCCACCCACGTCATCCACTCACATCTGAAGATGGAGGGTGCGTGGCATGTGTACCGGCCCGGCAGCCCGTGGCGGCGTCCCGGCCACTCGGCGCGGGCCGTGCTCGAGAACGCCGAATGGCAGACCGTCGGCTACTCACTGGGCGTCCTCGACGTGCTCGATCTCGACGCCGAGGAGACTACCGTCGGCTATCTGGGCCCCGATCTGCTGGGCCCCGACTGGGATCTCGACGAAGCCGTGAGCCGTGCGGGGGCAGACCCATCCCGGCCGGTGTTCCTGGCCTTGATGGATCAGCGCAATCTGGCTGGCTTCGGCAATGAGTACGTCAACGAGCTGCTGTTCCTGATGGGCCTGCTGCCCACGCATCCCGTCGGCGAGTTGTCCGATCTGCGTCGCGTCATCTCGCGCGGACAGCGCATGCTCGACACCAACAAGGCTCGGGTCGAGCGCTCGTTCACGGGCAGCACCCGCACCGGAGAAGACCGCTGGGTCTACCGCCGCGAGCGCGCCCGCTGCCGCCGATGTGGCTCCCGCATCCAGACCAGCATGCTCGGCGACCGGCCGACCACCGAGCGCAATATCTTCTGGTGCCCCCGCTGCCAGACCTGATTCTGAGGCGGTGCACTGGCGTCCAGATTGTCGAAGATCTTGGACGCTGGCGCACCGCCGCGAGGCTCAGACCGGGACGGACGCTTTGGCCCGCTCGAAGACCATCTCCTCCTCGAGATCGGTCTTTTTCATATCGCGCGAGTCGAGCAGCCAGTTCTGACGGATCGTCCAGGGCGAGCGCGAACCTTGTTGCGGCAGCAGCGCCGCGACGCGGGTGACGTAGCCGGAGGTCAGGTCGAGGATAGGAGCCGAAGCTCCCGATGCGCCGCCCGGATCGGGCATCGCGAAGTCCCAGCCCTTGGCGTCCACCAGATTGATGAGCCGGCAGAAATACTGCGACGACAGATCCGCGCGCAGCGTCCACGATGCGTTCGTGTAGCCGACACACCACGCAAAGTTGGGCATCCCGCTGAACATCAGCCCCTTGTAGACGTACAGCTCATGCGGGTCGATCGCGCGACCGTCGACCTCGAAGGTGATCTCGCCCAGTGCCACGACCTGCAGACCCGTCGCGGTCACGACGATGTCGGCATTGAGCTGCTGGCCCGAGTCAAGGTCGATGCCCGTCGGCGTGAATCCCTTGATCGTGTCGGTCACAATAGATGCCTTGCCGTGCCGAATGGTGCGGAACAGGTCACCGTCGGGAACGATGCACAGCCGCTGGTCCCACGGGTTGTAGCGCGGCGTGAAGTGCACCATGTCGGCGCCATCGGGCAGCTGCCCCTTGGCCCGCGCCAGCAGAACCTTCTTGGCGAGCGTTGGGAACCGGCGACAGAACAGGTAGAAGCCGATCGCGACGATGGCGTTCTTGCGCCGCGTCACCCTGTGCGCGATGCCGTCGGGCAGCAGCTTGCGCAGGACGGGAGCCATGGCCTCCTTCGACGGCAGCGTCGTGATGTAGGTAGGCGAACGCTGAAGCATCGTGATGTGCTCGACGTCTTCGGCCATCGACGGGATCAGCGTGACGGCCGTGGCCCCGCTGCCGATCACGACGACCTTCTTGCCGGCGTAGTCGAGATCTTGGGGCCAGGACTGCGGATGGACAACTTGCCCCTCGAATGAGTCAAGGCCCGGGAAGTCGGGCGTGAAACCAGCGTCGTAGCTGTAGTAGCCGCTGCAGAGATACAGCCACGATGCGGTCTGCACGACCATCTCGCCGCCGACTCTCGACGTCACGGTCCATTGCGCGTCCTGCGACGACCACGACGCCGACGCGACGCGGTGACCGAACTGGATGTGATCAGAGATGCCGAACTCACTGGCCGCATCCTGGATGTACCCGCGGATATCGCCGCCGTCGGCGATCGACTTAGCGTTGATCCAGGGCTTGAAGGGATAGCTCAGGGTGAACATATCCGAGTCGGAACGGATACCGGGATAGCGGAAGAGATCCCACGTTCCGCCGATCGCATCGCGAGACTCGAGGATCGCGTAGGACTTGCCCGGGCACTGCTCCTGCAAACGGTAGGCCGCCCCGATACCAGACAGCCCTGCTCCGACGATGATGACGTCCACGTGCTGTGCATCCATAATGACCCCAATACGACTCAGATAACGCTGATATGTGAACCCTAGACTAAAAAATCCCTTATGGGATCGGTGCGCAGAGTGATGACCCCCACTCACATAGAATCGTGCACATGACTGAGCAACTGCTCGAGGCCGATCCCGGGCCCGACTACACCGCCCGCGGAATCGACCCTCCCGCCCGCGGTCTCGGCTGGCTGATGGCGATCGGCGGTGCCATCGGATTGTTCTCCGCCGCGGTCCTGATCATCGAGAAGATCAACCTGCTCAAGGACCCCAATGGGGCTCTTGCATGCGACATCAACCCCATTGTCGGTTGCGGCAATGTCATCAACACCGCTCAGGCAGGCGTGTTCGGTTTCCCGAATCCGTTGATGGGCGTCGCCGGCTTCGCGATCGTCGCCACGCTGGGCGTTCTGTTGATCGCCCGGACCGCCCTGCCCGCCTTCGTGTGGCTGGGCCTGCAGGCCGGCGCACTGTTCGGCATCGGCCTGGTCACGTGGCTGCAGTACCAGAGCCTCTACGAGCTCAGCGCCTTGTGCCCGTACTGCATGGTCGTGTGGTCGGTGACGATCCCGATCTTCATCTGGATCACGGCGCGCAACCTGCGAACCTTCGCGCCCAACAACCCCATCTCGCGCTTCGTCGGCGACTGGACATTCCTGATCAACATCCTGTGGTACGTCGCAGTTATAGCGGCGATCTGGTTCAAGTTCGGCTCCGCACTCTGGGCGTAGCCGCCACGGCCGCTTACTACGAAGCGGCAGCCACCCGGTCGAGGACCTTCGCGAGACGCACATCGCGAGCCGTCACGCCGTCGACGTCGTGACTGGTCAGCCGGATGTCGACGGTGCTGAAGACATTGGTCCACTCGGGATGGTGATCCATCTCCTCGATGGGACCGGATGCACGCTGCATGAACCCCATCGCCGACTTGAAGTCGACGAACTCGTAGGTCTTGACGAGCGCATCGGCTTCACCCTCGCGCGACCATCCGGGCAGGCTCGCGAGAGCCTCGTCGATCTGATCCTTGTTGATCGCACTCATGACATAGCTCCTTCAGTGATCTCGGCGCCTGCATCGAGGTGCCGTAGTTGCTGAGCAAATCGTTCTCCCCGCGCCGAAAGCGCGACGTTTGTGGTCTTCACTCTGCTGACTTCTGCCTGACGTAGCACCGGGTGTCACTATTGTGTCCCACCGTAGGAAGAACCGCAGCCTTCCATCCGTGGATTCTGCGCGACCTCACCCCAGCCCCCACCGCCGACGCGAGTCGCGGCTTCGCCGCGTAGGGCCACCGCGGGGGTGGTGCCCACTCGATTCACTCGCCAATTTCACGAATGAGAAATGCCCCCTGCCACACCCGAAAACGGGGTGGCAGGGGGCACTTCTCATTCGTGGAGCTGCGGGGAATCGAACCCCGGTCCTACGGCGCTGAGTCAGGTCTTCTCCGGGTGCAGTCTGTCTAGTCGATTTTCTCGGCCCTGGCGCTCGAACAGACGCGTCGCCAACAGGCCCAGTCACAGTTAAGTCCCGATCACACCCTGCAACACAGTGTGACCAGCAAGTCCCCTAGATGAGACTGGCGATCCGGAGCGGGAACGCCCCCGGGCCAGCCCTTCACTTATCGCTTAAGCAGCGAGAGCGAAGTTAGTGCGCTTAGAATCGGCACTTGTTGGTTTCCAGAGATCGTTAAAGAGATAACCCTGGATCCTCTACCCGCTTCACCTGAATCGAACGACCTTAGTCGAAACCGATCAGCCCCTCTTGAGTTTTCAACCGCTGCCTAGTCAGAACACTGTCGAAGCAACGCTTCCATCCTACTCCTGTCCAACTGCCTGGCGGTCCACGATGTTCCCACCGCCGCGGATCAGGCCGGCCGCGCACACCGCAGCGACGACCAGCATCGCGACGCACATCAGGGTGCCAGCCTCGAATCCCGGGCCGAAGACGTCGGGATCAGCGAAGTCCTTGCCCGCTATGCCGGCGAGCGGTGGGATGGCGGAAACGGCCAGCAGCGAGGCAGTGCGGGCGACCGCGTTGTTGATTCCGGACGCGATACCCGTCTGCTCCATCGGCGCAGCCGCCAGCACCGCTGTCGTCAGAGGAGCCACGAGCACCGTGATGCCCGCCCCGAAGACGACCGACGCCGGCAGCACATCGGTCCAGAAGCTCGCGTCCTCGCCGATCCGCAGCATCAGCAGTAGACCGGCCGCCGCGATCAACGGTCCGAATGTCATGGGCCAGCGCGGACCGATCCGCACGCCAAGCGCGCCGGCTCGTGCGGAGAACAGCAGCATGATGATCGTCATCGGCACGCTGGCCAGACCTGCCACCAGCGGTGAGAAGCCCGAGACGTATTGGAGCTGCTGCACGAGCAGGAAGCCCGACGCGGCCAACGCCCCGTAGATCGCAAACGTGCAGATATTCGCCGCCGTGAACACCCGATCGGCGAACAGCGACAAGGGCACCAGGGCATTCGCGGTCAACTTCTGATGGATCACGAACAGCACCAACAAGGCGATCCCCGCCCCAGCCCACAGCCACGAGCCGTCAACCAGGCCGTAAGTCAGCGCTGCAAGACCCGCCGCCGTCAGCGCCGCTCCCGCATAGTCGATGGGATCCTGCTCCCCAGACGTCTCGGGCACGTGCCGCACGGCGATCCACACGACAACGGCCGCCAGCGGGATGTTGATCCAGAAGATCCCGCGCCATCCCGTCGTGTCGACGAGCCAGCCACCGACAAGCGGCCCGATCGCCGTGGTCACACCTGAGAGGCCCGACCACAGGCCGATCGCCGGTCCCCGATCACCGGGAGTGAACGATGCCGAGATGATGGCCAGGCTCCCCGGCGTCAGCAGCGCCGCTCCCACACCTTGCAGACCACGAGCCGCGATGAGCACCTCGATCGTCGGCGCGAGCGCACACAGGACGGATGCCAGCGCGAAGCCCGCGACCCCGATGACGAAGACCCGACGACGTCCTAGCCGGTCACCGAGCGAGCCGCCCACGAGAATCAGTGCGGCGAGCGTCAGCGTGTAGGCGTTGACGATCCACTGCACGCCCGCGGCACCGGCATCCAGATCGGCGTTCATCGCCGGCAGCGCCAGACCCACGATTGAGCCATCGAGGAAGGCCATCCCCGAGCCGAGGATCATCGCCGCCAGCAGCCACCGGCCCCTGGCACTTGCCAGGGGGATGGTGCCGGCGGCGCTCACGACGAGACGCCGAACAATCCGGCGCCGTTGTGCCAAAGCACGCTTCGCATCCAATCGTCGCCGAGGTCGAGTCGTTGCAGCACCTCGACCTGGTGCGCGTACTCATACGGGATATTGGGGAAGTCGGTTCCGAACAGGATCTTGTCCTGCAGGTCACGCAGGCGGGGCACGACGTCGTCGGGCACAGGCTGCTGCCAGAAGTCGACGAAGGCCATCGTGGTGTCGAGTCGGACGTTGTCGTGGCGGCTGGCCAGATCGAGGAACTCCGCGATCTCGGGCATGCCGAGGTGGGCGATGACAAGCGCCAGGTCGGGATGCCTCGAAAGGACGTCCGCGACACCCGCCGGCCCCGTGTACTGACCCGGAGCAGGGCTGGACCCCGCATGCAGCACGACGGGCGTGCCGCTCTCGGCGAGCGCACCCCAGACCGGCTCGAGCAGCGGATCGTTGGGGGCGAAGTTGCCCACCTGCACATGGACCTTGAAAACCTCGACGCCGTCGGCGATGAGCTGCGGCACGTACGTCGCCGCTTCGGGCTCGGGGTAGAACGTCGCCGACCGCAACGCTTCGGGAGTGCGCGATGCGAAGTCGAGCGTCCAGTCGTTCATGAAACCGGCGATGCCAGGACGATGCGCATACGACAGGGCCGAGAACTTGCGGACACCCATCGAGCGCAGCTGCTCGACGCGCTCCTCGTCGCTGCCTCGATACGTGATAGGCCATAGGCGCCCCAGCATCGGTCCAGCGGCATCGAAGTATGCCCACACCTTGGCCAGGATCTTCGGCGCCATGAAATGCGTATGAACGTCGACGATCCCCGGCAACCCAAGCCCGACAATGACGTCCGGCAGGGCTGCGTCAGTGTGGGCGGCAGGCACTAGTGCATGCCCTTGAGCTTCCGGCCATGATCGCGTTCGGCCTCGCGGGTCGCAGTGCGCTCGGCGATCGCGTGCCGCTTGTCGTACGTCTTCTTGCCGCGGGCGAGAGCGATCTCGACCTTGGCCCGGCCATCCTTGAAGTAGATGGACAACGGGATGATCGTCAGACCCTTCTCGGTCGTGCGTCGCTCGATACGATCGATCTCCGAGCGGTTCAGCAGCAGCTTGCGACGGCGGCGCGTCTCGTGATTGGTCCACGTGCCGAGCGTGTATTCGGGGATATGGACCTGCAGCAGCCACGCCTCGCCGCGCTCGATCTCACCGAAGCCGTCGGTGAGGGATGCGCGACCCGCACGCAACGACTTCACTTCGGTTCCTGTGAGGACCATGCCGGCCTCGAAGGTATCCTCGATGTGATAATCGTGACGCGCCTTCTTGTTCTGCGCTACGAGTTTACGCCCGGTCTCCTTGGCCACTCGGCCATTGTGTCACGCGAGGTTGCGAGCAGCTGCGGCCACGACCACCGGGTCGGCGCACCCACCCGCGAAGCCGGCGATTCGGCGATCGATGTCCCGGCGCAGGACCACCGCACCGATCCGCTCGGCCAACGGCGCCAACCAGCCCGGACGGCACTGGAAGCTGTAACGCCACGTCGCACGGCACCCGCCGCCGGCCTCGGGCGCGAAGCGCCAGCCGCCGGCGAACGAGGCGAAGAACCAGGGGCCCTCGACCATCTTCATGCCGACATTGGTCGGCGGGTTGAACGAGACGTACTCGCTGACCATCCGCAACCGTGACCGGTGCCGGGTCTCGGTGCGGACGCCCTTGGCCGGGGCCGTCGCGCCGTCGAGGAAGTGCTGCTCATGGATGAACCGATCCCACCGCAGCCGCGTCTCTCCCGTTGTCTGCGAGATGGCGAACGCTATCGCCGGCTCGACATCGACGACGACACTCGACTCGATACGAGTCACAACCAACCCATCGGGTTCACGGTTTTGCCGTTGGCCAGAACCATGAAGTGCAGGTGGCAGCCGGTGGAGTATCCCGTCGATCCGACGTAGCCGATGACCTGGCCGCGCTCCACCTTCGCACCTGCCTTGAGCGCGAAGCGCGTCATGTGGTTGTAGGTCGTCACGACGCTGACACCCCGCTTGATGCCATTGTTCAAGATGACGCGGTTGCCATAGGCCGAGTTGAAGTACTGCTGCAGGATCGTGCCGCTCGCCGCGGCCTTGATCGGCGTCCCGCAGCCGACGCCGAAGTCCGTGCCGTCGTGCAGCTTGTAGACGCCCGTGATGGGGTGCTTGCGCATGCCGTAGGCCGACGTGATCGGACCGTTGACGGGTTTGGACAAGGTGCCGACGCTGTCGCCGGTGGAACCGCTGTCAGGAGCGGGAGCCGGGGGCTTCTTGCCTTCACGCGCTGCCTTCTCGCGTGCTGCTTTCTCACGCGCGGCCCTCAAGGTAGCCTGGCGCGCCTCCTCGGCGATGATCTTCTGGATCTCAGCCTCGAGGCGAGCTGCTTCCTGCCGCTGCTCCTGATAGCGCCGATCATCCTCGGCCTGCGCCTGCGCAGCGGTCGCTTGCGCGCCCTCGCGGACCGTGACGAGGTCAGTGACCACGGCCGCCTGCTGCTCTGCTGCCACCTCGAGCTGCTGCTTCTCGACCAAGTTCGCTGCAGCCTCCTGGCGCTGCACCTTGACCTGGTCGCGAAGCCGCTGAACCCTCTGGCGCTTGAGCTTGAGGATGACCCGCGTTGCGTCGAGCTTCTGCATCGTCGCGAGCTGGTCGTCGCTGACGGCATTGCCGAGACTGACCTGCTCGCCGTAGAGCGCGGGGTCATCTCCCTGCATCAGACCGCTGAAGGCACGCAGCCCGCGATCGCCGTCGAGATAGTCCTGGACCGCGTATTCCTCGACCGAGCGCTCGGACTCGACGAGTCGCGTCTCACCCTGCTTCAGCTCGGAACGGGCCGCCCGCAGCTCGGCCTGGCTCTGGTCGAGCTTGCCCTGCATCTGCGCGTCGAAAGCCGCAGCAACCGCAACCTTGCCACGCGTCTCGTCGAGATTGATCTGAGCGGCATCGAGCTTGACCTGCGCCGCGGCCAACGCAGCGGCAGCCTCGACGAACTCCTGCGTCGAGGAGTCCAGATCCTTCTTGGCATCCTGCGCGGCGCCGTTGGCCTCGCGCTTCTGCCGCTCAAGATCGTCCTTTTGATCGGCGAAGGAGGGCGCAGTCAGGCCAGCGAGAAGCGCCGTCGAGAGAAAAGCGGCGACGACCGCGGTGCGGGTGTGGGAGAACATGACCTCGACCTTGGGGAAGGATCTCCGGAAAATCCGGAGAGTCGAAAACTGTCAAGCCCGACTTTAGGCTACGAACCTCACACGTCGAGGTATTTGCGCGTCAAGAAGAGTGTCGGGATCAGCGCGAGCACGAGCGCCAGCACCGTCGTCATCCCCATGACTTGCACCGCATCACCCCAACCGACCCACGTCGTGATCTTGCCGAGCGTGTCTCGTAGGTAGCCATAGACAACGAAATGGACGAAGGCCGCGAGCCCAGCCGCTGCGAGAGCCGCGGAGATCAACGCCGCCAGCATGGATTCGAGGATGAACGGCAGCTGGATGTGCCAGCTCGACGCACCTACGAGTCGCATGATGCCGATCTCGCGCCGCCGGGCATATGCCGTCATCCGAATGGTGTTCGAGACCTGCAGGACCGCCGCGAAGATCAACAACGCCGAGATCGCCAGCGCGCCGTTGCGGAGCTTGTCGAGTGCCGCGAACAGCGGGCCGAGCAGCTCCTTGAGCGAGCTCACATTGCCCACACCGTCCATGCCGGAGACCTGGCTGACCACGCCCTCATACTTCTGCGGGTCCTGCAACGTCACGAAGTACGACTCTGGGAACGAATCGGGGCTCAACGTCTCGAGCTGCTTACGTCCCGTCTCGGACTGGCCGAACAGGACGCGAGCCTGGTCGAAGTTCTCCCCCGGGGTACGCGTCTCGAAGGATTTGACCTCCGAGTTGCCGCGCAGCGCCTCCTGGACGGCCTTGCGCTGTTCCTCCGTCGCGACGCCGCCGATGCAGGTGGGCGCGAGCGAATTCTTAGTGCAGAGGTTGACCTGCAGCTGCAGCTTGTCGCCGAAGTACTTCTCGGTGCGCTGCGACTGTTCGAGGATCAGCAGGCCAAGTGCCGCGAGCAGCAGCGAGACCGTCATGGTGACGATGAGGGAGATCGTCATGGACTTGTTGCGAGAGAGGCTCTGGCCCAGCTCGCTGAGAGTGCTACGCATGTAGTCCTTCTTCGCCGATCAGTTCTGGTAGCCGTAGATGCCGCGCGCCTCGTCGCGGACGACGAGTCCGCCTTCGAGCTCGATGACGCGTTTGCGCATCTGATCGACGATCGACGAGTCGTGCGTGGCCATGACCACGGTCGTATCGGTGCGGTTGATCCGGTCGAGGAGCTTCATGATGCCGACGCTCGTCGCGGGATCTAGATTTCCGGTGGGTTCGTCCGCGATCAGGATC
>JBBSSC010000021.1:0-13685 GCA_038242465.1 Propionibacteriales bacterium
CCCGCCCCGCCGCCCCCCCCTGGCTGGCGGGTGGGTGGTTGTGGTTGTTTCCGTCCCCCCCCGGCCATGACTGGCTGACGGCGACCGATCGGTCGCCATGTGAAGTCCCTGATCCGGACCTCACCGGAGAGCACGTCCTAGACCTCCGTGGTCTGCTCGCGTCCGGGCTCGAAAGCATCCAGGACGCCGGCTCTGGCGAGTGCCTTCACGAGTGCATGCCCGCCGATCCCGGCGATGACGGCGCCCGAGACGATGAAGAAGCCCAGGTGTGCGAGCTTGTACTCGATATCCCAGTACGAGTAGTACGCCGACCACTCGTAGAGGGATTCGAAGACTCCGGCGAGTGCTCCTGCGAGTGCCGCGACGACGACCCCGAAGCGCCGAAAGACGACCTGCCTGTACAAGAACAACAGGAAGATCAGCTCGGCGCCGAGACCCTGCCAGAAACCGGATGCGAAGACGCTCCAGCCCCATTGGGTTCCGCCGACGATGAACGCCGACACGGAAGCCGCAATGAACTCGGTCGCGAATGCCGCGCCGGGCTTGCGGATGATCAGCCCGCCGACGACGCCTGCTGACAACCAGACGCCTCCGAGGAGCGCCGAGGTGGGCGGATAGCTGAAGACGGCCAGCCCGCTGAGCGGCTCGTAGAGCTTGCCCCAACCCCAGAAGATGACTCCGAAGGCGACCCCCAAGGTGGTGATGGTGACGAGGTCGATCGTGCGATATCGCACGGAAAACCTGGTTATGGACGTGGATGCAGAACTCATCGTGACTCCCTTCGCCGGTACTAACCGGTGCAGGTTCTAGGGTCTGCGGCGGATCCGCACTCTCAGCGCCCTCTGCTTTTAGGCGCTCCCCTGTCGTGTGCGGACCACCCTACCCCGTGCTGACGTGACCAGCGGTTGAAGAGCAAATATGGGTTCGTCCGTATCTGGGTTCGTCCGTATCTGGGTTCGTCCGTATCTGGGTTCGTCCGTATCTGGGTTCGTCCGGTCGGGAAGGGACAAACCCAGATTTTCCGGTCGATCCCGCCCGACTGGTCAGCGGCCGGTGAGGGTGTTGCCGATCCTGGCGAGGCGACTCGGGCCGCTGAGTCCGGCGTCCTCGCGGCGGTCGGCGGCGCGGTACAGGCCGTACATCGCGCGGACACCGAGCCATCGCAACGGTTCTGGCTCCCAGCGACGCACCGGGCGGTTGACCCACGGCAGCGTCGTCAGCGCCGATTCGCGCCCGATCGTGAGGTCGGCGAGCGTCCGGCCGGCGAGATGTGTCGTGGTAAGCCCGCTGCCGACGTAGCCGCCGGCCCAGCCCAGCCCCGTCGAGGCATCGAAGCTGACGCTGGCGCACCAGTCACGGGGGACGCCCAGCACGCCACACCATGCATGCTCGATCGTCGCGCGTCTGGTGTCCGGAAACAGATCGTGCAGGATGCCCGTCAGCGACGCGACCGTCCAGTCCTGCGTGCGTCCGTCACGATCCGTGCGGGAGCCGTAGCGATATGGGATGCCACGACCACCGAGTGCGATGCGACCGTCGGCGGTCCGCTGCGCGTAGCAATAGGCGTTGGCGTTGTCGCCGAGCAGCTCGGCACCGGACCAGCCGATGCGGTCCCACACGGCGTCAGGCAGCGGCTCGGTCACGATCATGGCCGAGTTCATGGGCAACAACGTGCGTCGCTGGCCGGGGACGTTCGCGCTGTAGCCCTCAAGACAACGCAGGATGCGCGGCGCTCGCACCTGTCCGTGATCTGTCGTCACGGCTCCTGGCTCGATGCGCGTCGCTCTCGTCCGCTCGAAGATCCGGACCCCACGGCGCTCGACCGCCCCCGCAACGCCGGCGACGAGCTTGGCCGGATGGACCCGGGCACCGTGCGGGCTGAACATCCCGCCCAGCAGACGCTCGACCTGGAGCCGCTGCCCGACCTCGTCAGTTGTGAGCTCTCGGTGATGCTCCGCGCCGATCCCCCACCGGGCGTCGCTCATCAGTCCCTCGCGCATCCGCACGAGCTGAGCCTGCGAACGGGCGATGTGCAGCACGCCGTTCTTGACGATGTCGGCGTCGATGCCCTCAGCACGGCAGACCTCGATGACGTCGTCGACTGCTTGCTCCATCGCGCGGACCAACGCCACGACGCCGTCGCGACCGTGCGTCTCGGCGTATTTCTCCTTGCTGCCCGAGAGCCCTGCCGACAGCCAACCGCCGTTGCGTCCCGACGCGCCGAAGCCGGCGAACTCGGCGTCGATCACGACGATGTCGAGCGTCGGATCAGCTTCGGCCAACGCATAAGCCGTCCACAGCCCCGTCAGCCCGCCGCCGACGATGCAGACATCGCAGTCGATGTCGCCCTCCAGCGCAGCTCGCGGGGCAGGCGCACCCAGCTGCTGCCACCAGAACGAGACGCCGCCGTTGATCACACCTCATGCTCGCACCGTTGCACCCAACCGCGCGTACGACAGAATGTGGACATGTCCGTGCGCACCCCTGATCCGAATCCCGGCTGGCTCCCCGACTTCGCACTCGACGAGACCCGGGCACGCGTCCCGATCTTGTACGTCGAGGCGGTTCCGGTGCGCATCGATCCCCTCGGGCAGGTCGAGTCGATCGGCCTACTGCTCCGCGGATCGTCCACGACGGGCGCGATGACCCGCACGCTGGTCTCCGGCCGCGTGCTGCACGGCGAGTCGGTCCGTGATGCGCTCCTGCGCAACCTCGAGAAGGATCTCGGGCCCACTGCGTTCCCGCAGCTGCCGGCGTCGACCGTGCCCTTTTCGGTCGCGGAGTACCTGCCGTTCCCTGGCGTCTCCCCGCTCTACGATCCTCGCCAGCACGCCGTCGCGCTCGCGTATATCGTCCCCGTGACGGGCGACTGCGACCCGCGCCAAGATGCCCTCGAGCTGACCTGGCTGACGCCCGCCGAAGCCGCCAGTCCCGAGATGCTCGACGACATGGAGGGCGGTCGAGGCTCGCTGCTCAAGCAGGCGCTCGCACACATGGGAGCCCTCGAGCAGTAGCCCTGGCTGGGGCGGTGCACTGGCGTCCACCTCAGCCCGCGAAGTGGACGCCAGCGTACCGCCCCTCGCCCGAGACGGCTGCGCAGGCGTATCCTGAATCCTGAGACGATTCGTACCAGGATGTGGACAACATGGCCGTGGCTCGACAGCAGGCGAACCCCAATCGCTGGGTCATGCTCGGCGTCGGGATGGTCGGTCAAATCGCCAGCACGATCTATGTCACGGCCGCCCCGTTCCTGATCCCGTACCTGCACATCGAGCGCGGACTGACCTTGGTCGAGGCCGGATTCGTGGCGGCCGCGCCGACCGTCGGAATGCTGCTGACCCTGATCATCTGGGGCATGATCGTCGACCGCATCGGTGAACGCGGATCGATGTCGATCGGACTACTGCTGCTGACCGTCGGATCGCTCGCTGCCGCGGTCACCACATCTCCCATCGCACTCGCGGTCAGCCTGTTTCTCGGCGGCATGGGCGGGGCGAGCACCAACACCGCCAGCGGCCGGATCGTTGTCGGCTGGTTCCCGCCAGAAGGCCGCGGCCGCGCGATGGGCATCAGACAGACCGGGCAGCCGCTCGGCGTCGGACTCACAGCACTGCTGGTCCCCAATCTCGTCGACGCTCGCGGCCTCGGCCCCACCTTCGTGACGATCGCAGCCATCTGCGCGGTGGCCGGAGCGATGTCGGTCCTGATGATCGTCGACCCGCCGCGTCCAACCCGCGCTGAGGCCGCGGACCTCGGCCACCTCGATAATCCGTATCGCGGCGACTGGCGACTGTGGCGCATCCACGCCGCGTCGATGCTGCTGGTGATCCCGCAGTTCACGGTGTGGACGTTCACGCTGGTCTGGCTCATCGAAGAGAAGGGCTGGTCGACGTTCGATGCGAGCCTGCTCGTCGCGGCGACGCAGGTCCTAGGGGCCGCGGGACGTATCGGCGCCGGCGGCTGGTCGGACCGGGTCGGCAGCCGGCTGCGGCCCATGCGGACGGTTGCCGCAGCAGCTGCGATGACGATGGTGGCCCTCGGCGTCTTCGAGAGCACGATTCTGGCTGTTGCGATCATCGTCATCGCCTCGGTCATCACGGTCGCCGACAATGGCTTGGCCTTCACCTCGGTCGCGGAGATCGGCGGGCCCTACTGGTCGGGGCGCACGATGGGCACCCAGAACACTGGGCAGTTCCTGGCCGCCGCGGCAACGCCCCCGGTCATCGGAGCGCTCATCACGAGCGGCGGATACGGCTGGGCATTCGGGCTGGTCGCCGTCTTCCCGTTGCTCGCGATCCCGCTCATCCCGGTGCGCGACGAATCCGCGTCCGCCTAGGGTCGATCAGGCAGGCGAGCTGAAGACGATCAGCGCGATCCCGCCAGACCTCGACGACTGACTCACACGATATTTGGCAAGCCTTACTGCAAGCACGAGTAGCGGACCCGTTAATGTCAGCCCAAACTGTTCAGGGTCGTTTTGCCATAGAAATGGGGCCTCATGCAGGTCGTCGCGATTGTCGTGTCACTTGTCATCACCGCCGTAGCACTGCCGCTTATCACCAAGGCCGTGCGCGACATGCTGAAGGTGATCCGCACGGGTCAGCCGCTCATCGGCCGGCGCGACCGTCCTGCGAAGCGCACGGCGAACATGTTCATCGAGACGTTCGGCCACACGCGCATGTTCCAGCGTAAATGGGTCGCTGTCGCGCACTGGTTCGTCTACGCGGCCTTCATCTTCCTCAGCACCGCGGTCATGCAGGGCTACATCCAGCTGTTCAAACCGGAGTTCGCCTGGCCAATCGTGGGTCATTGGTACCCGTACGAGTGGGCAGCCGAGGCGCTCGGACTGCTGAGCACGATCGGCATCGTCTACCTGATCGCGGTCCGCCAGTGGAATCACCCGCGTCGCCTCGACCGCAAGAGTCGCTTCTTCGGCTCGACGTTCTGGCAGGCCTACTTCGTCGAGGCCATGGCGATGCTCGAGGGCGCAGCAATCCTGTTCATCCGCGCCGCGGAGTACAAGCTCATCGAGAATTACCACGGCGGCGAGCACGGCGGACGCGCCCACTTCCCGCTCAGCTCGTGGATCAGCGGCCTCTACCCCGACTCCGAGCAGGGCCTGAAGAACGTCATCTTCTTCGTGGCGATGTTCAAGATCACGCTCGCGATGGTCTGGCTCATCGTCATCGCTCGCAACCTCACGATGGGCGTCGCGTGGCACCGCTTCACGGCGTGGCCCAACATCTGGTTTAAGCGCAACAGCAGCGGTAAGACATCCCTCGGCGGCCTGCAGCCCATCTACGTCAAGGGCAAGGCGCTCGACCTCGAGGACATGGACGACCTCGACGAAGAAGACTTCGCCAAGCTCGGCGTCGGCAAGGTCGAGGACTTCACCTGGAAGGGCATCCTCGACTTCACGACCTGCACCGAGTGCGGCCGTTGCCAGAGCCAGTGCCCTGCATGGGCCACCGACAAGCCGCTGTCGCCCAAGCTCTTGGTCATGGGCCTGCGCGAGCACGCCTACGCTAAGGCCCCACTGCTGGCGCTCTCGGAAGAAGAGCAGGCCAATCTCAGCGATGAGGCGAAGGCCGAGCTCGAACGTCCCCTGATCGGCGACGAGTCGATGTACGGCGTCATCGACCCAGACGTCCTGTGGTCGTGCACCAACTGCGGCGCATGCGTCCAGCAGTGCCCCGTCGACATCGAGCACGTCGACCACATCGAGGACATGCGCCGCTTCCAGGTGCTCGTCGAGTCGAACTTCCCCGCCGAGCTCAACAACATCTTCAAGGGCCTCGAGCGCAAGGGGAACCCGTGGGGCATGGCTCCCAAGGACCGCATGGACTGGACCAAGGGTCTGGACTTCGAGGTCAAGCAGGTCGGCCGTGACATCGAGGATCTCGACGAGGTCGAGTGGCTGTTCTGGGTCGGCTGCGCCGGTGCCTACGAAGATCGCGCCAAGAAGACGACGCAGGCCGTCGCCGAGCTGCTCGACATGGCCGGCGTGTCCTTCGCCGTCCTGGGTGATGGCGAAACCTGCACGGGCGATCCCGCCCGCCGCGCCGGCAACGAGATCGTCTTCCAGCAGCTTGCGATGCAGAATGCCGAGGTCTTCAAGGAGACCAAGGTCAAGAAGGTCGTCTCGACCTGCGCGCACTGCTTCAACACGCTTAAGAACGAGTACGCCGAGTTCGGCGTCGAGCTCGAGGTCGTGCATCACACGCAGCTGCTCAACCGGCTCGTGCGCGAGGGCAAGCTGACGCCGGTCGCACCCGACCCTGCCGCAGAGAAGAAGAAGATCACGTACCACGATCCGTGCTTCTTGGGCCGTCACAACCAGGTCTACGAAGCACCGCGTGAGCTGCTCAGCATCATCCCGGGCGCCGAGTTCACCGAGATGCCGCGCAACTCCGAGAAGTCGTTCTGCTGTGGTGCCGGTGGCGCCCGCATGTGGATGGAAGAGACCATCGGCTCGCGCATCAACGTCAACCGCGCGGAAGAAGCCATCGCGACCGGCGCCGACCAGATCGCAGTCGGTTGCCCGTTCTGCCGCATCATGCTGTCGGACGGTCTGACGCTCAAGCAGTCCGAGGGCCAGGCCCGCGATGAGGTCGAGATCATCGACGTCGCTCAGATGCTGCTCGCCGGCGTCAAGCGTGCGCCTGAGCCGACCCCGGTCGAGGACAAGGCCGTCGTTGCCGAGGCCGAGGCGGCCACGGCTGCTGCAGCCACGACGACTGACACCGACGCCGAGTCGATCGACAAGCCCGACGAGGTCGGCGCGGGTGCGCGTGCGGCCGAGGACGGCGACCCCGCCGACAAGGACACCTCCGACGTCGAGGCGCTGGGCGATCCTTCGGCCCAGAGCGCCGAAACCGATCAGGCGATCGCAGCAGAGAGCAACGTCAAGGTCGACGACTCCGGCGGCGGTCACGCCGACGAGTCGGCCGCTCCCGAGGAGCCGCGCAACGCCGACGCACGCGCGGTCGCGCCTTCACCGACGGACCAGACGGATGCGCCTGCTGCCGAAGCTGCCGATGAGCCCGTCGTCAACGAGGCTCCCGCCGGCGAGAAGGAAGACGCCGCCTGGACCAACGTCGGAGCGGTCAATACCGACCTAACACCGGCTGCCGAGCCCGAATCGACGCCCGAGCCCGAACCGGCTCCCGCCGAGAAGGTCACGCACGTGCCCGACGAGCAGGAGCCCGTCGAGCAAGACGCGCGTGAGGAAGAGGCCGACACCGTCGAGCCGGCCGAGGACATCGCCGCGCTCAGCGACGCCAATCCGAGCGGCAACGATCTCAGCGAGACGGCCACCCAGGCCGTCCCCGATGAGGACGCCAAGCCCTAGGACCGTTGAGACAGACAAGAAGGGGCGCGCCTGCGGGTGCGCCCCTTCTTGCGTCACGGGATACAACCGTGGGAGGGACCAAATCCGACTCGAATAGAACAGCGAGACGGCCACGAAAATGTGACGAGGGATAATCGAGAAATGCCGATACAGCGATGCCCCTGCCTGAGCGGCCTGCCGTACGACGCATGCTGCCGACGTCTGCACGAAGGGGCAGCGACGGCCCAGACCGCTGAGCAGCTCATGCGGTCACGCTTCAGTGCATTTGCAGTCGGCGACTCCGACTACCTCCTCGCGAGCTGGCATCCCAGCACCCGGCCGACCACGCTCGAGCTCGACGACGATCAGCGGTGGTACCGCCTCGACATCCTCGCAACGCGCGAGGGCGGACCGTTCGACCGTGCCGGTGTCGTCGAGTTCGAGGCCTTCTATCGCTCCCCCGCAGGCCCCGGCAGCCAGCGCGAGATCAGCCGGTTCGTGCGCGAGGAAGGTGTCTGGTTCTACCTCGACGGCACGAGCTGACGCGGTCGTCTCTACGATGTCCCGGGCGACTGCCTGGGACACACGGAGAGGAAACAGCGTGAGCTGGACACTGCACGGAGACGGCAAGACGATCGAAGAGGGAGCCTTCGTCCGACCGGGAGAGCGTCTTTCGTGGCCGCGGACCATCGGTTTCGGCGGGCAGCACATCGTCGCGATGTTCGGAGCGACATTCCTCGTCCCCCTGCTCACCGGATTCCCACCGACAACAACGCTGTTCTTCTCGGGCGTCGGGACGATCCTCTTCCTGATCCTGACGGGCAACCGGCTGCCGAGCTATCTTGGTTCGTCGTTCGCGTTCATCGCCCCCATTCAGGCATCCATGCAGTCCGATGACATGGCGGCCGCGCTGTTCGGCCTCGTCGTCACTGGCCTGATGCTGGCCGTCATCGGCGTCATCGTGATGGTGACCGGCATCGGTTGGATCGAGGTGCTGATGCCTCCCGTCGTCACGGGCGCGATCGTGGCTCTCATCGGCCTCAACCTGTCGGGCGTCGCCACGACCAACTACGAGGCGTCGCCGTGGGTAGCCTCGATCACGCTCGCCGCGATCGTCATCGTTGCCGTGGCATTCCGCGGTCTGGTCGCTCGCCTGTCGATCCTCATCGGCGTTGCCGTCGGCTATGCCGCGGCCGCGATCGGCGGCCTCCTCGACTTCAGCGCCGTCGGCGATGCCTCCTGGTTCGGCCTGCCGGAGTTCACGACGCCCAGCGCCACCTGGTCGGTCATCCCGATGTTCCTGCCGGTCGTCCTGGTGCTCGTGGCGGAGAACGTGGGCCACGTCCGCAGCGTCGCGCACCTGACCGAGGATCCCTCGCTCAACCAGAAGACCGGCCCCGCACTACTGGCCGACGGTCTCGCCACGACGATCGCCGGCATGGGCGGCGGCTCGGCCACCACGACGTACGGCGAGAACATCGGTGTCATGACCGCGACTCGCGTGTTCTCGACCGCGGCCTACTGGGTCGCCGCGATCGTGGCGATCATCCTCAGCCTGTCGCCCAAGTTCGGCGCGCTGCTCAACACGATCCCGTCGGGTGTCCTGGGCGGCGTCACGGTCGCGCTCTACGGCCTGATCGGCCTGATCGGCGTCAAGATCTGGATCGACAACCGCGTCGACTTCTCGCAGCCGGTCAATCAGTATCCGGCGGCCGTCGCCCTGATCATCGGCATCGGCGACCTCACTCTGTCTGCAGGCGACATGACCTTCACCGGCATCGCCCTCGGCACCATCGCCGCCGTCGTGGTCTACCACGCGATGCGAACTATCCAACGCCTGCGCGACTAGCCCCCCGGTCCGCCTCCAGGTCCGCGAGTGGTGCGGCTAGGTCCTTTCGAGACGGCGAGTCTGTCCAACCCGCACCACTCGCAGCCGGGTTTGCACCACTCGCGGACCGCGACGACGGAAGCGCGCCCTGGAAGAACCTGGGTAGGTTGGAGTCGTGAGCCACGACGCACCCGGAAGCCCCGCTTGGCGGCATGCAACCCGAGCGGATCTACTGACGTTCGCGCGGCGCTCCGAACGGCCGGCCGGCGGATTCGTGTGGCTCGACGAGCACGGCGACCCCGATCGCGACAAAGGTCTCGAACTGTGGATCAATGCCCGGATGACCTACGTATTTGCGCTGGCGCACCTCGGCGGGGAGCCGGATGCGCTGCGACTGGCCGAGCACGGGGTCGCGGCGCTCTCGACACTGTTCCACGACGATCAGTACGGCGGATGGTTCGACAAGGTCGACGAGGACGGAAGGCCCGGAGACCCCACGAAGCGGTGCTACGGGCACTCGTTCGTCCTGCTCGCCGCGGCGACGGCGTTCGCGGCAGGAGCCTCCGGCGCACAGGCGTTGCTCGACGAGGCCGAATCCATCCACTCGGCGCACTTCTGGGAGGCGGAGACCGGTCGATGCGTCGAGGAGACCAGCCGCGACTGGCAGGATGTCAGTCTCTACCGTGGCGCCAACAGCAACATGCATGCGGTCGAGGCCTATCTGTTCACCGCCGACGTCACTGGTAATCCGATCTGGCACGAACGGGCGAGCGCGATCGTCGAGCGCATCGTCGGCATCCACGCCCGCGCACATGACTGGCGCGTGCCCGAGCACTACGACGAAGACTGGACCCCCGTCCCGACGTACAACGACGACCGTCCCGCCGATCCGTTCCGGCCGTTCGGCGCGACTCCGGGCCATGCCCTGGAGTGGTCCCGGTTGCTCGTGCAGATCGCGGCGGCCGACGAAGAACCACGACCGTGGCTGCGGGAGGCGGCCGAAGCCCTGTTCGCGCGGGCGGTCGACGACACGACACAGGACGACACCCCCGGTCTCGCCTACACGACCAACTGGCACGGCGAGCCCGTCGTCCAGGAGCGATTCCATTGGGTCATCGCGGAGGCCGTGCTGGCGGCCGAGGCGCTGCACACGTACACAGGCAAGGCGATCTACGCCGGCATCGCGAGCCGTTGGTGGGCCGAGATCGCAGAGCACTTCGTCGATGACGAGACTGGTTCGTGGCATCACGAGCTGTCGTCCACCCTGGCGCCATCGTCGCGGACGTGGCACGGCAAGCCCGATGCCTATCACGCATTCAACGCGCTGACGCTGCCCGATCTGCCGCTGGCACCGTGCGCCGCCCTCACGATCGGAGCGGCGAGATGACAGTCCTGGTCATCGGCGAGTCGCTCGTCGATGTGATCGACTCGTCGGCGCATCCCGGCGGATCTGCCTTTAACGTCTCAGTCGGGCTCTCACGGCTCGATGTGCACACTCTGCTCGCGACCCAGCTCGGTGAGGATGCCCACGGAAACCTGCTGCGCGAACACCTGCACTATTCCGACGTCGAGCTGCAGACTCTCGCGCCGATGCTGAATCGAACTTCGACCGCAGTGGTAACCCTCGCCGCGGATGGCAGCGCCAGCTACGAGTTCGATCTATGCTGGAATCCCGCGATTTTGCCCGAACCCGCCGGCTTCGACGCGGTCCATGTCGGCTCGTTGGGCACGGCACTCCAGCCCGGAGCGGCCCTCGTCGCCGATGTCGTGATCGGCGCGGATGTCATGGGCGTTCCGGTGTCCTACGACCCCAACGTCCGGCTGACCGTCGAGCCCGATCCCCAGGTGTGGCGCCGGGTCTTCGCGGCGATCGCGCCCTTTGCGTCGATCATCAAGCTCAGCGACGAAGATGCGGGCGTCCTGTTTCCTGGCGAGGACGTCCGCGATCTCGCGTGCCGGCTCGCCGCCGACCACGCGATCGTCGCCATCACCTTGGGCGGCGAGGGCGCCCTGGTCGCCGCAGGGAGCGAGCTTGTCTCGGTGCCGCCCGCAGACATCCGCGTCGTCGACACGATCGGCGCCGGCGACTCCTTTATGGCCGCGATGCTCTCGTGGTGCGCGATGTACGACTGGCCCGCAGCCGACGAGCTCGACGCCACAGAGCTGACGGACCTGGCGATGTACGCATCCAGCGCAGCCGCCATCACCTGCTCCCGCGAAGGCGCTAACCCCCCAACCACCCAAGACCTCACCCCGTAGGCCGCCCTCCGGGGCGGTGCCACTCAAGATTTCAGCTCCGGTACCCCTGCGGCTTTCCCCGGCCGACCCGCCCGGTCGGGCGGCACTTAGATCTTGGTTCGATGGAAGTTTGCGTGGGAGCGGGAGGCGGTGGGGCCTCGCTGGCCCTGGTAGCGGGAGCCATACTTGGCGGAACCGTAGGGATTGTCGGCCGGTGACGTCAGGCGGAAGTAGCAGACCTGGCCGATTTTCATGCCTGGGTAGAGCTTGATCGGCAGGGTTGCGACGTTCGCGAGCTCGAGCGTCACGTGGCCCGAGAAGCCGGGGTCGATGAAGCCGGCGGTCGAGTGCGTCATCAGGCCGAGGCGGCCGAGCGATGACTTGCCTTCGAGTCGCGCCGCAATGTCATCGGGCAGCGAGACCAGCTCGTACGTCGAGCCGAGCACGAACTCGCCCGGATGCAGGATGAACGCATCATCGCCCTCGACCTCGATCTCGCGCGTCAGATCGGACTGATCCGCGGCGGGGTCGATGTGCGGGTACTTGTGGTTATCGAAGACCCGGAAGAACTTGTCGAGTCGCACGTCGATGCTGGACGGCTGGATCATCGCGGGATCGAACGGGTCGAGCCCGATGCGTTCGGCGTCGATCTCGGCAAGTATGTCGCGGTCGGAGAGAAGCACGGTTCAAACTAACGCATCGCAGTAAAGTCGTCTCATGGGAAGGCTCATTTACTCCGTCAACACCTCGCTCGATGGATATGTGGCCGACGAGGCAGGCAGCTTCGACTGGGCAGCGCCCGATCACGAAGTGCACCGGGCGATCACCGACCTCCTCCGGCCTGTCGGCACGCACCTGTACGGCCGTCGCGTCTATGACGTCATGGCCTTCTGGGAGACCACGGACGACGACACCCCCGAGATGCGCGACTTCGCCCAGCTCTGGAAGTCCGTCGACAAGGTCGTCTACTCCCGCACCCTGACTGAGCCCCGCAGTGCGCGCACGCGGATCGAACGCGAGTTCAATCCCGACCAGGTGCGAGCGCTACTTGCAGACACGGATGCGCTGATCGGAGGCTCGGAGCTGGCCGGTCAGGCCCTCGCGGCTGGCCTTGTCGACGATGTGCACTGCTTCATTTGGCCAGTCATGGTCGGCGGTGGTAAGCGGTGGTTGCCCGACGGCGTTCGCTGCGACCTCGAGTTGGTCGACATGCGGAAGTTCCCGAGCGGCGTGGTCCACGTGCAGTACCGCACCGCACGATGAGTCTCGAGCTTCGCCAGGACGATCTCGCCGGCCCGGAGATCATCGCCCTGCTCGAGGTGGAGCCTGTGGTGCGGCGACCGCCTGGCCGGATGCGGCGCAGTCAACGGCTCGATCCGTGGAGCGTCTTCATGACCCTTGATCTGTGATGACTCGGCGACGCCAGAGCGCGGCGCCCACGGCATAGCCCACCAGTAGCAGCGTCAGGACGATCCAGCTCAGCACATACGGCCTGCCCAGGATCGTGTCGTTGCCGGGCTTGCCGCCCATCCCGCTGAGCACGGGCAGGAACGCGATCGTCAGAGTTCCCCAGATCAGGAACGCCGTGGCGGTGGAACGGCGGAAATTCCCTGGCAGCAGCCTCGAGGCGGCCAGCCCGATCAGCACGACGACGGGTGCCAGTATCGCGTCGTGGAGCAGCACGCCCCCCGCCAGCCAGAACGCCTCGGACGTGAGCTGCTCACTTGTGAAGTCGCGCATCAGCCACAGACCCCAGAGGCCGAAGCCGACACCGGTCAGCACGAGCAGCCCGCGGACGACGTTCTCGCCCCGGGTGGCGATCGGACGCTCGGTCATCCCTTGACCTCCAACCGGTTGACCCACTTGGTCTGGAAGACGCCGGGACGATTGGGGGCGATGAGCCGAGCCGGGTATCCGTGGTCGATGTCGAGCGTCTCGCCGTTGAGCTCGAGTGCGAGCAGCGTGCGCGCGTCCTCGACGACGTTGCCGACGATGATGGACGAGCCGAAGGCTCCCTTGGTCTGCAGCGAGGTCACCAGGACGTCAGCGTCAGGCGCACCGCCGACCAGCGCGATGATGTCACGCACCGGGACACCCGTCCAGGTCGCACTGCGGCTCCATCCCTCCACGCACGCGATGGGCAGGCGGTGCGTGCGCTGCGGCATCGCCAACAGCTGGTCACGGGTGAGGGACGCCATCCGGCCGCCGACGACGACCTCGAGCCGCCACGCCGGATCCAATGCGGTCGTCTCGGTGCCGGCCGCCTGGGCCGTACGATTGATCGGCAGA
>JBBSSC010000022.1:0-13664 GCA_038242465.1 Propionibacteriales bacterium
CGAGAGCCGCCCCGGCCAGGGGCGCGACGCTGGTGTTGCCGATGACGGGATACGCCGTCGCGATCATGTCGCCCTGCACCGCCGACAACGCCGGATCGGCGATCGCGGACGTCGATGCAACCAGGAAGCCGCCCTTCGTGCCCGCGAATCCCGCCAGCGCATCGGGCGAGGGACCAGGGCCGACCCCCGCCTCGTCGTAGAACTCAACGACCGAGGCCGCAGCTCGTCCGGCGTCCGAGTCGAGCCCGACCTGCGCCGCACGCCCCTCACCGGTCACGATGGCACCGCCGGCGCCCACCACGAGGGCATTGACCCACTCGACGAGGCCGCTGCCGTCGCGGTCCTCGATCTGGATCGTGACGCCGAGGCGCTGCGCACCCGCGATGAGATCGTCCCAGCTGATCGGCTTAGACGGATCGAGCCCCGCCCGCTCGGCGGTGTTGCCGCGGAACCAGAGCACCTGCGGATCGAGGAACCACGGGACCGCGACGAGCTTGCCCCGATGTGTCGCCGACGCGAGCGCGGGCGCAGTGATGCCCTCGCCGACCGCTGCGATCTCGGCAGTCGGCACGGGAGCCAGGAATCCGGCCGCCGCGAACTCGGCCGTGAACGACGTGTCGAGGCTCAGAATGTCCATTGAGGTGTCCTTGGCGAGCAGCCGGCGTAGCAGCAGGGCATGTCGCGCCGCAACGTCTTTGGAGAGCTCTTTGACCTCGACGGTGTAGCGCCCCTCGGCCTGGTCGGTGCAGGTCTTGGCCAGCAGGCCGGCGTCGAGGCGATCTGGACCGATATACCAAGAGAGCACCGGAATCGAGTCGTCGTCGGCTGCGTCGGAGCCGCAGGCCGCCAGGACGCACATCATCGTGGCGCCGACCGCACCGCCCGCGAGGCGCAGCCATCGTGACTTGGATCTCTGTGCTGCCCTCACGTGCGCAACTGTGCCATAAACGGGGTTCTGCGCCTGGTTGCTTGCGCCACGTGTCCGGCCCGTGTCATCGCGGGCCGGACACGTGGTCACACATCATCAGGTCACAGCGTGACGTCCTCCAGCATCTCCGTGACTAGCGCAGCGACGGGCGAGCGCTCGGAGCGGGTCAGGGTGACATGCGCGAAGAGCGGATGTCCCTTGAGCTTCTCGACCACGGCGACGACACCGTCGTGACGTCCGACGCGCAGATTGTCACGTTGCGCGACGTCATGTGTGAGGACGACCTTCGAGTTGGAGCCGATGCGCGACAGCACCGTCAGCAGGACGTTGCGCTCCAGCGACTGAGCCTCGTCGACGATGACGTACGAGTCGTGTAGCGAGCGTCCACGGATATGTGTCAGCGGCAGCACCTCGAGCATCCCGCGATCGAGGATCTCGTCGATGACCGCAGCCGAGGTGATAGCGCCGAGCGTGTCGAACACGGCCTGGCCCCACGGCCCCATCTTCTCGGACTCGCTGCCGGGCAGGTAGCCAAGCTCCTGGCCGCCGACGGCGTACAGCGGGCGGAAGATCACGACTTTCTTGTGCAGGCCACGCTCCATCGTGGCTTCGAGCCCCGCGCACAGGGCCAGCGCCGACTTGCCGGTGCCCGCGCGTCCGCCCAACGACACGATCCCGATGTCGGGGTCGAGCAGCAGGTCGAGGGCCACGCGCTGCTCGGCGGAGCGGCCGTGGATGCCGAAGGCGTCGCGGTCGCCGCGGACGAGCTGCACCTCTTTGTCGGCCGTGACGCGTCCGAGGCCGCTGCCCTTGCCTGACACCAGGACGAGTCCCGTGTGGCACGGCAGCTCGCGGGCCTCGGGCAGGTCGAGCTTGCCGGTCTCGTAGAGGACGTCGAGGTCGAAGCTGTCGATCTCGAGCTCGCGCATCCCGGTCCATCCCGACTCCTGCGCGAGCTCGGCACGGTACTCCTCCGCGACGAGGCCCACGGCCGATGCCTTGACTCGCATCGGCAGATCCTTCGAGACGATTGTGACGTCATTGCCCTCGTCCGCGAGATTCTTCGCGACCGACAGGATGCGGGTGTCGTTGTCACCGAGGCGGAAGCCTGACGGCAGCGAGGACGGGTCGGTGTGATTGAGCTCAACGCGGATTGTGCCGCCCTCCTGACCGATCGGCAGGGGGACGTCGAGGGTTCCGTGTTCGACCCGCAGATCGTCGAGGAACCGCAGGGCGCTGCGGGCAAAGTAGCCGAGCTCGGGATCGTGCCGCTTGCGTTCCAGCTCCGTGATCACGACGACGGGGATGACGACCTCGTGCTCGTGAAAGCGGTTGAGGGCACCAGGGTCTGCCAGCAGGACGCTGGTGTCCAGGACGTACGTGCGGCGGGTGGAGCTCAGGCTCTCATTTGACGTGCGCATTGCGGCCACAGCTGTCTCCTCTGGCGGGCCCGCGCGCGCCTGCGCCGGCCCTATTGGTGGGCGGCGGTTCCGAGCTCAAGCGCAAGCATCAACACACTTCGAAACTACGACTCCAAGGGGTCACATGCACTGGAGACACGCCGAAAGTCAGATGAACCCACGTAAACACTCAATTCGCACTTGGCCCTTGTGGTGACCATGGGCCGAGCGAAGCGAGGCAAGCGTCCGGGCGAAGCCCGGGGGCGAAGAAGGCGTCACGCCCCAAAGCGACGTTGCCGCAATGCGTACGAGCGCATCGCGCGCAGGAAGTCGACGCGGCGGAACGCCGGCCACAGCGCATCGCAGAAGTAGAACTCGGAGTGAACGCTCTGCCACAGCAGGAATCCCGACAGCCGCTGCTCCCCAGACGTGCGGATCACGAGATCGGGATCGGGCTGCCCTTTGGTATAGAGATACTCGGCGATGTCGTCGACGACTAATGTCCTGGCGACCTCCTCCAATGAGCGTCCTTTCGAGGCCTGGTCGAGCAGCAGCGACCGCATCGCGTCGGTGAGCTCCTGCCGCCCGCCGTACCCGACACATATGTTGACCCGCATGCCCGTGACGCCGATGGTCGAATCGGCCAGATGCTTCATGCGTCCGGCGAAGTCTGCGGGCAGCAGATCGAGGTTGCCGATCACCGCGAGCGACCACCGCTGCTCTGCGGCCAGCCGCTCCATGAGTCCTTCGACAGCCGCCAGGATGCTCGTGAGCTCCTCGGGCGAACGCTGCAAATTGTCGGTTGAAAGGACCCACAGGGTCACGATCTCGACCCCGAGCTGATCGCACCAGTCGGCGAACTCGGAGATCTTGTGAGCACCCGCTTGGTAACCGGCTTCGAACTTGGTGCCGGCACCCTTGGCCCACCGCCGGTTGCCGTCGACGATCGCTCCGACATGATGCGGGAGCTTCGCGGAATCGAGACCACGGGCGAGGCGACGCTCGTACACGCCATACGCGAGGTCGCTGACTTTCATGAAGCAGAGCGTATCGCTCCCGACCAGCGCGGTGGTCATGCGCAGGGGCCGTTGACCCTCGTGCAATAGGCTGGCGGCATGACCGATCACGGGCACGAGGGCGCCGTTCACGAGGCATCGGAGCGACTGCGGGAGACGGTCGACGAGATCAAGCCCAAGCTCCGTGGCTGGCTCCACGCCGTCACAGTTCCGCTGGCCTTTTTCGCCTTCATCGTGATGCTCGTGATCTCCGACGATGTGTTGGTTCGCGCTGGCGTCGCAGTGTTTATGGTCAGCTCGATGATGCTGTTCACCGTCAGCGCCGTCTACCACCGCGGAACGTGGTCAGATCGCGTCCGCGGTTTCTGGAAACGCTTCGACCACGCCAATATTTTTCTGCTCATTGCAGGCTCCTACACACCGTTCTCACTGTTGTTGCTGAGTCCTTCACATGCCGCAATTATGTTGTCGCTGGTGTGGGGCGGCGCGCTGCTCGGCGTCGGCTTTAAGATCTTCTGGATCAATGCGCCCCGCTGGCTGTACGTTCCGCTATACCTCGTGCTCGGCTGGGCGGCAGTGCTGTACTTCCCCGAGTTCTCCGAGCAGGCGTCGACGCCCGTCATGGTGCTGTTGATCAGCGGCGGCGTGCTCTACACGATCGGCGCGATCGTCTACGGCTTCAAGTGGCCCGATCCCTCACCGAGGTTCTTCGGCTTCCACGAGGTCTTCCACGCCTTCACAATCGCCGCGTTCATCGTCCACTACATCGGCGTCAGCCTGCTGGCCTACCAGCAGCGCTAGCCCCCGATCCCACCCGGGCCCGATGTGCGGGATCCTGCACCGAATCCCGGTGTCAGGATCGTGCAGCATCCCGCAAATCTGCGGCGCTGGTGACGGGACGTTGGCAGACGAAGTTCTTGCAGACGTAGACCGCGGGCTGGCCCTCGACCTCGTCCCTCTGCTCGAACAGCGGGATGTGCAGGCCTGGGTCTCCGGCCACGACCACGGCGCCTGGGGACGTCAGACTCAGCGACGCTCGGTGCAGCTCAGCTCGCGCCGTCGCATCGCCCACCACCGCTATCTCCAGCGGGCCCGCTTGGATGGCTTCAGCGGCGGCGAGGGTCCAGCCGGCGAACCGGGGCACGTTGAGTGCGATCGAGGCGGCCGATGCGATGCCGTCGTCGGCCGCGGCCTGGTAGCGGTGCTCGCCCGTGATCGCGGCGAAGACGATCAGCGCGTGGACTGCCGCGGAGGTGCCCGACGGATACGCATTGTCGGATGCGTCCTTGGGACGCACCACGAGCGCTTCGGCATCGTCTGCCGTGTCGAAGAATCCACCAGCAGGATCGGCGAAGTGATCGACCACGCGATCAAGCAGTATCCGCGCCCGATCGAGCCAGACCGCATCGCCCGTCACTCCAAGCACCGACAAGAAGGCTTCGGCCACGGAGCCGTGATCCTCCAGGACAGCCGCATTCGACCCAGCCACTCCGTCACGTGAGGTGCGGACGAATCCATCAGCCTGATGGACTGTGACCAGCAGCTCCGCGGCATCGACGGCCGCCGCAGTGAAATCGGGCTCATCGAGCAGGATGCCAGCCTCTGCTAGCGCCGAGATGGCGAGGCCGTTCCACGAGGCAACGATCTTGTCGTCCCGAGCCGGCCGGGTGCGCTCGGCCCGAACCTTCAGCAGCTTCGAGCGGATGTCGTCCCAGCGCGCGGCGTCATCGGGGTCGGTCCGCAGCTGCAGCGTCGAAAAGCCTCGTTCGAACGTGCCGGGTCCGGTGACGCCCAGCAGCTGCGCGGTCCACGCGCCGTCCTCGACACCCAGCGTGCGCATCAGCTGATTCGGATTCCAGACGTAGAACGTGCCCTCGTGTCCATCGCTGTCGGCGTCCAACGCGGAGGCGAAGCCGCCCTGAGGCGTCCGCAGCTCGTCAATCAGGAAACGTCCGGTCTCGCGCACGATGCGCTCGGCCAACGCCGAGCCGGTCTGCCGCCACCAGTGCAGGTAGACCCGCACCAGCTGAGCGTTGTCGTAGAGCATCTTCTCGAAGTGCGGGACGCGCCAGAAGCGGTCGACGCTGTAGCGGGCGAAGCCGCCCGACAACTGGTCGTACATCCCGCCGCGTGCCATGACCTCGCAGGTGCCCGACACCTGGTCGAGCGCCTGCTGCGAGCCCGTGCGCGCGGCATTGCGCAGCAGGAACTCCAGCACCATCGACGGTGGGAACTTGGGGCTCGTGCCGAATCCCCCGGCCTCGGCGTCGTACTGCTTCGCGAGCTCGGCGGCAGCCTCGTCGAGCTGCTCGGCACGGAGCGCGCCACCGACCGCGTCGATCGTCGAGCGCAGGTGCTCCATGACGTCGTCGCTCACCTTCAGCACCTCGTCGCGCCGATCGGTCCAGGCCTCGCTGAGCGCCTGGAGCACCTGCGTGAACGCAGGCGACCCTTGCCGCGGCTCGGGCGGGAAGTACGTGCCGGCGAAGAATGGCTCGCCGTCGGGCGTCAGGATGCACGTCATGGGCCAGCCGCCCTGCCCTGTCATGGCCTGCGTCGCGCGCATGTAGACCGCGTCGATATCGGGGCGTTCTTCGCGGTCGACCTTGATGTTGACGAAGTGCTGATTCATGTAGGCCGCGGTGACCTCGTCCTCGAACGACTCATGAGCCATGACGTGGCACCAGTGGCAGGCGGCGTAGCCAACGGACAGCAGTATTGGTGTATCACTCTGCTTGGCCTCGGCCAGTGCCTCCGGGCCCCACTCCCACCAATCTACTGGATTTGCAGCGTGTTGTTGCAGGTAGGGACTCGTTGCATTGGCGAGACGGTTGGTCATTCCCATGACTCCTAACGAGTGACACGTGCATCATTTTTGCCAAAGTGATACACGAGAGTGATACACGAAGCAGAATCTGGTCGCCGTTTTCGGTCGCCCGTAGTCCCAGCCTAGGAGGTCTTCAGATGGCATCGGGTAAGAAGGCCGCGCTGCTCGCGCAGGGCAAGCCGCGCACCCTGGGCGGGAGCACTCGTCCCTGGCGGGTCCGGCTGTATGCGCCAGCGCCCGGCGGCACGAAGTTTCAGGTGATGTTCCGAGCGCCTGCTGGCGAGGGCGAGCCGTGGAAGCGAGTACTGCGACGAGCCAATTCTGAAGCCGAAGCACGCAAGATCTTCGAGCAAGCTGAGGCCGCCTTGGACACCGAGAGGGACGCGCCAGCCCGCGCCGACGTTCGTGCCGCCCGTACGATCCGGATGCTCGGCGAGGCGTGCATCAAGGACAGTGTCGAGCGGGGCAAACAGCCCCGGACGATGGAGCAGCGTGAGTCCAGGCTGAAGGCGCACATCCTGCCCTCCATCGGTGACGTGCCTGTGGCGAAGTGGCGAGTCGAGCACAGTCGTAAGGTCATGGAGAAAGGATCGAAGACGATCTTTTCCACCCACGGACGAGAAGATCTGCGAGGCCAGCTCGCGGCCATGCGCAAGCTCGCCTGGCGTCTGGGCTGGCTCGACCGCAGCATCGACCCCCTCGATGGTCTTGAGATCGGACGAGCGGACGTCCTCCACGGGGCAACCGCCCATTACGTCGACCCTCGCCTGCGCCCAGAGACCCGTCAGACATCTTCCTCAACGCCAGCGATGTGCTTCACCGATACAGCTGGGGCAAGACCAAGGGCTACCAGAACCTCAAGGACCGAGACTTGGTCCCGCCGCCGGTGATGACTCACCCCAACCGCTGGCGCCTCGATCAGCTTCTGGCGTGGGAAGAACGGCGTATGGCCTCTGCCGAGGCTGCGCTAGTTGCACACGACCGCGAGCCGACCACCGTCACTGACCTACTCCCCCAGCCGAAGGGGCGACGACGGTCGGCGTGACAACACCCGCCGCGGTTGGAGTTATGGGCTCGTCGCCACGGCAAGACGGTGACATCTGACCGCCCGAGAATGTCGGTCCGCCATGGCACACTTGAGACATCAGACTTAGACCGAGGGGGAAGCCATGACCGTCAACCCGCAGACAGGTATGCCCGCCGACTGGGTCAGCGACAGACAAGACCTCGATGAGATCTTCAAGAACGCCAAGACCTACAACAACGGAGAAGACTGGGCAATCCCCGGGTTCTTCGAATCTGATGCCGAGCAAGAAGAGTTCGTCGCCTGGGTCAGAGCCGAGCGCAACAAGGAAATCGCCTGACCGTGAGGATCGTGCTCGACACCGACGTGATCTCTCGATCCATTAAGCAGACGCTGCCAGCCCGCATGGTCGCCCAGATCGCCCGCCATGAAACGGCACTGACCTTTGTCACCATTGGGGAACTGACTCGCTGGATCCACGCACGCGATCTCGGAGCACGACGACGCACGGGCATTGTCCAGGTGATCAGCAACCACCCAAAAATCCCTGCGGGCCAAGATGTCGCGGCAAAGTGGGGCGAAATCGTCGCCTTCGCCGACAAACGGGGACGACCGCAGCCAGTCAACGATTCATGGATCGCGGCCTGCTGTCTTACTTATGACCTACCGCTCGCAACTTTGAACTTTAAGGATTTTGCCGACTTTGCAGAGTACGAAGGCCTAAAACTGATCACCCCGTAGCCCCGGCGCCATGACATGAACTTATCCGAAACATCGACTTCAGATTGTCCGAATCTTCAGTTTCACGGATTCAGTGAGGATGCTTGGGCGGTCGACAACGGTCGACGTCTCCAGGGCATCGTCGACGGAACCACAGCCGCCGTTCCCGACTCCGAGGTTCGCAAGCGCTTCGGCCTGTGACTCATGAGCTGCGATGGGTCCCTGACGCCATTGAAGACCTGCCAGGCGGACACGACTGGTATGACGAGCGGGAGCCGGTTCCGGTCAGCAGCTCGCCGCTGAGGTATTCGAAGTTCTTGACCACGCCGCGAGCCGTCCATTCCTGCCACGGAAATACGAACACCCACGACTTCCAGCCGAGCCCGAGATTCGCAAGATCCAGTTACGGCGGTTTGACGAGTACGGCGTCGTTTATTAGGCAAGTTCGCAGCGTGAGCGATGGCGATGACTGAAAGCGCAGTTCCTCCCCGATCGCCGAGCATCACCGGCCTGCTTCCCAACCCAAGCGACGCCGCCGGTCCGCGTGAGGATCTGCTCAGCGCCATCTGCGAGCTCGCGCTCGATCTGCGACGCTGGCAGGCTCGTTTGAAGGGGTTCGGGCAGTGAAATGCCATCACCTTGAGACAATCAAGGTATGCCTTCGACCCCATCGACCGGACTTGCCGACGACGTCCTCCCGCTGATCCGCAGCCGATCCGATCTACATCGCTGGAGCGCCGCCAACGAGCACGGCGGACAAATGCACGAGGCAATCGACATCCTCGAGCGTGACGATCAGGCCTCACCGGCGGAGCGTTACGCGGTCACCCACAAAGCACTGACCAGCGCGATCAAGGTCATCGCTCGCGCAGACGACTCAAGCGGCATTATCGGCGACGCTTGCCGGAGGCTTCTCGAACTTCACCCGCAGGCAGCAGCCGAGGCGCAGATCAAACCGACGAAACTCATCGATTGGATGATCCGGTTCCAGTTCGACGACAACGACGTCGACTACTTCGAACTCGACATCGTGACCTACGCCAATGCTTTGGGCGCACACGGTGTGGCTGCCTACCGTGCTCGGCTCGCGGAGATTGAGGCAAGCCTCGGGCCACGACCCGTCAGCGAGGAACGCTGGCGGGCCCAACACAGCCACGCGTGGTTCACACTTGATTGGAACGCGCAACGTCTTGCCGTCCTTGACCACGATATCCAGGCCATCATCCGCACCCACGCCCGCGATCGGAAGGTGGCAGCCTGGTTTGAGGACACTGCCGAGGCGTTCGAGGAGATCGGCGAGTACGACCTCGCCATCGACTGGGCACGGCAGGCAACCGAATTCGACCAAGGTCATCAGTCGGTCAAGGCTGCCCGCTACTGGTGCAAACTCCTCGATACGCATCGCCCGGTCGAGTCTCTGGCAGCCCGAGCTTTTGTGTTCCGGCGCTGGCCCAACTCGTCGACAGCGAGCGACCTCTACCAGACCACAGGTGAGGCATGGCCAGAGTTTCGCGATGAAGTGATGACCACCCTCGCCAGCCGACCGTACGACGCCGTCACCTTCGCACAGGCAACGCTCCAAGACATCCATATGGCCTGGGAACTTGCGCATGAACTCGCCCTCGACAGCGACCAGACGTGGAGCACGCTCATCGCGGAGTACGAAAGGATTGACCCGCTCGTCGTCCTGCCGATCCACGAACGCCTGGTCCGCGCCGAGCTCGCCAACACCGGCGCCCAGTACTACCAACGCGCCGCCGCGCGCCTGGCCCGCATGCGGAAACTCGCCAAGGGTTCGGCCGAGCAGCCACTCATCGACGGACTCATCGCCGAGTTGCGCCAAGAACACAAACGGCGACCGCGCCTACAGCAGGAGTTCACCCGCGCCCGACTGCCCTAACGCAAGACCATTCCGGCTCCCAGAAGCCAACTCACTCCGGGCGCGTCAACACATCCAGGAACTCGTGGTTGACCGCGCCCACATCACCTGGCATCCACCTTCCGACCTCCAAACCCAGTACCCGGAGTACGTCATCGAATCGATGCGCATCGCGACCATCGACAAGGTGGTCAACGCACTAGATGATGCCCGGGAATCGGCTGGCCTCCCCAAAGCCGAACTGGCACGCGCCATTCAGGTAGAGCCCGCGACAATTCGCCGACTCTTCGCGTCCGAAAAGTCCAACCCGACGCTCGGCACTTTGGCGGAGGTCGCAGCGGCCCTCGGCATGAGGGTCACGCTCGAACCACTCGCCGATGAGGAGCGAGCCCAAATTACCGACCCTCTCCTGACTGGCCGCACGGCAGATCCAGCCGGATCGGCTCATCATCTGCACGCCTTGCGAAGGCAATCAAAAATCCCTGCACAGACTCATCACTGAGTGTGGTGGAATGACGATTGTCGCGGCCGAGAGCCGACGACTCAGTCAGCGCCGCCCGCGAGCTCGCGCTCGATCTGCTCAATCGTAGGCAAGTTGGACTGTAGCTGCTCTGGGAGAGACTCGACGAGTTGATACTCCGAGATTCCTAATGGGCGTGCACTATCACGGAGGGCGTACTCAGCGACCACTTCATTCTTCGTCTTGCAGAGGAGGAGGCCGATGGTCGGCGCATCATCATCGTGTTTGACCTGCGCGTCGACCGCAGTCATGTAGAAGCCGAGCTGACCGACGTGCTCCGGCTTGAACTTGCCCGTCTTGATCTCGATCACGACGTATGCGCGGAGCTTCAGGTGATAAAAGAGCAGGTCAATGAAGAAGTCATCGCCGCCGACCTCTAGGTGGACCTGACGCCCGACGTAGGCGAACCCCGCACCCAACTCAATGAGGAAGTCAGCAACATGGTCGACGAGCGCCTGCTCGATCTCGCGCTCCCTGGCGTCATTCTCCAATCCGAGGAAGTCGAGCTTGTACGGATCTTTGATGGTCTCGCGAGCCAGATCGGACTGTGCGGCCGGCAACGTGCGATCGAAGTTGGTGATCGCCTTTCCCTGGCGCTCGATCGACTTCGTCTCGATCTGCATCTCAAGGACGTTGCGGGACCAACCGTGTTCGAGCGATGATTTCGCGTAGGCGAGCCTCTTGTCAGAGCTCCCGAGCCGATCGATCAAGACCATGTTGTGCCCCCACGGCAATTTGGCAGCAGCCTGCTGCCAAATTGCCTCGTCAGGCCACGACTTGGCGAAGTCGCGCATATACCGCAGGTTTCGCGACGAGAAACCCTTCATCTCAGGGAAGGCCGTGCGCAGGTCGTGGGATAGACGGTCGATCACCTTGGTACCCCAGCCCTGTTCGGTCTGCCGATCAAGGATGTCGCGCCCGATCTGCCAGTAGAGTCGGAGAAGTTCGGTGTTGACCGCCAGTGCAGCACGCTGCTGGGCAGCATGAACGCGACCTTTGAGGTCTGCCAGCCAGTCGTCGTACCCCTCGGGCGGATCTGTCAGCGCGGGCACCTTGTCGGTCATGCTCCAAGTCTCTCAGCCCGTACCGACATTCACGGGCCCAGCGCTATGAGTCGTCATATACGGCCAGAGTGATACACGAAAGTGATACACGAAGGGCCGAAATCGGTGTCAAACGGCGAAATCGAATGAACCGAAACGAACCGAAAAAGTGCCTCTGACCTGCGGCTTTACCATTTCGAGCCAATTCATGAGCGTACGGTTCGTAAAGTGGCACCAGTGGCAGGCGGCGTAGCCCACCGACAGCAGGATTGGTGTATCAGTCCGCTTCGCCTCGGCCAACGCGTCCGGGCCCCACTCCCACCAGTGGACGGGATTGCCGGCGTGCTGCTGCAGATACGGGCTGGTGGCCTGGGCGAGGCGATTAGACATAAGTCCACCCTAGGCGCGCGCCCCACCGCGCGAGATCTGCGGAACCCTGCACGGTTTGAGAGCCGTGAAACCGTGCAGGATCCCGCAAATCTGGGACGGGTGGGGCTGGGTCAGTCTTCGTGGATGATGAGGCCGCGGATGTTCTTGCCGGCGAGCATGTCGGCGAAGCCCTGCTCGATATCTTCGAGCCGGTAGCGCCCGGTCACCATCTCGTCGAGCCGGAGCTTGCCGTCCATGGCCATCTGCAGAAGCATGGGTACGTCGACGTGCGGCACGCAGGCGCCGAACAGCGAGCCCACGATGCTCTTCTGGTAGAGCGTCAGCATGGAGCCGGGAAGCTGGATCGTGTGCTCCGAGACGTCCTCTGCCAGGCCGGTCAAGACCATCGTTCCGCCCTTGCGGGTGAGCTCGAAGGCATGCATGACGTCCTCGGCGCAGACTGTCCCTTGGGTCAGCACCGTGACATCGACTCCCGCGCCGTGCGTTCGCTCCCACAGGTCGGCGTGCGCCTCCGCCGCGGTCTCGTATGCCGCGTCGGCACCCCAGCTCAGCACGAGGTCCCGCTTCCACGCTACCGGCTCGATGACCCCGACCAGTCCCGCATTGGACTCGATCGCGGCGGCGACGGCATTGGCGCCGATCCCGCCGCATCCGTAGATTGCGACGGCATCTCCGGCGCGCACCTTGCCGCTGTTGACGACAGCGCCCCACCCCGTGGCCACACCGCACGTCACCAGCGACGCCCACTCCCACGGGACTGCCGGGTCGATCTTAATCAGGGAGTTCGTGCTCGCCACGATGTGCCGGGCGAAGGTGCCCAGGCCGCCCTGGCTCGAGAAGTCGAGTCCCTCGGCATGGAACCGAAAGCCGCCCCCGATCAGCTCGCCCGTCGACATTGCCGCGCCCAGATCGCACAGGTTCGCCATACCCTTACGGCACCAACGGCATGTGCCGCACGTGGGGATCCAGGTCACCGCCACGTGATCGCCGACCTGCAGCTCCGTGACGCCGGGGCCGACCGCATCGACGATTCCGGCGCCCTCATGCCCTCCGACGACGGGCTTGCGCACGCTGCCAGATTTTACGTGGTAGTCAGAGTGACACAGACCGGCCACCTTCATCTTGACCCGGACCTCGCCCTCTCGAGGGTCGTCGAGCTCGAGCTCGATGATGTCGAAGTCGTCACCGTCGTTGCGCAGGACTGCTGCCGTGGTCTTCATCGCGTCTCCTCCCATGGGGCCAGGTCACCCTGGATCTGCTTGTACTCCAGGTACGACTCGATGCCTTCGAGCCCTCCCTCACGGCCGAAGCCCGACATCTTGGTGCCGCCCCAGGGCTCCGTCATGGTCGAGCCGGAGTCGTTGATGCTGACCGTCCCGCTGTCGAGCCGGCGCGCCAGCGTCATCGCCCGGTCGCGGTCCTTGGTGTGGATACCGTTAGCGAGCCCGAACTCCGTGTCGTTGGCGATTCGAACGGCTTCGTCGTCGCCGTCGTAGGTCAGCAGGCTGACGACCGGTCCGAACACCTCCTCGCGGGCGATGCGCATGTCGTTCGTGACCTGGTCGACCAGCGTCGGCTCGTGGAAATAGCCACGCGCCAGGCCCGACGGTCGCCGTCCTCCGGCGACGATCGTGCCGCCGCCCTGCTGCGCGATGCCGACCTACATCTCGGTGCGCTCCAGTTGGGCGCGCGAGACAAGCGGTCCGATCACGGTTGCGGGATCCGTCGGATCGCCGACCCGCAGCGATCCGAAGTAGTCCGCCATGACGTCCCTGAACTCTGCATGGCGGTGGCGCGGCACCAGGACGCGGCTCTGCGTCGTGCAGACCTGGCCCGACTGTCCCAGGCAGGCCCGACGGATGTGTGGCAGAAAGTCCTCGGGGTCCATGTCGTCCAGGACGATCGCCGATGACTTCC
>JBBSSC010000023.1:0-13593 GCA_038242465.1 Propionibacteriales bacterium
GACCGCTACGCCGAGAAGCTCGCGACCCCCGACACGAGCGTCGCCGATCTGATCGGTGACGTAGACCCCATGAAGGTCGCCGAGGGTCGCAGCCTGGGTGACCCCGAGACGATCCATTTCGGTCTCATCCCACGCAGTCATCGTGGCATCGTCGCGATCAACGAGCTGCCCGATCTCGCCGAGCGCATCCAGGTAGCGATGCTCAACGTCATGGAGGAGCGCGATATCCAGATCCGCGGCTACATGCTGCGGCTGCCGCTCGACGTGCTGGTCGTGGCGAGCGCAAACCCCGAGGACTACACCAACCGCGGCCGGATCATCACTCCGCTCAAGGACCGTTTCGGTGCCGAGATCCGAACGCACTATCCGACCGAGCTGGTCGATGAGATCGCGGTGATCCGCCAGGAGGCGCAGCTCGTTGCCGAGGTCCCCGATCATCTCGTCGAGATCCTGGCCCGATTCACCCGGGCCCTGCGCGGCTCGTCCGCGATTGACCAGCGCAGCGGCGTCAGTGCCCGGTTCGCCATTGCCGGGGCGGAGACCATCGCTGCCGCCGCGATTCATCGCGCGACACGTCAGGGCGAGGACCATGCCGTGGCCCGTCCGGTCGATCTCGAGACGGCGGTCGACGTGCTCGGCGGCAAGATCGAGTTCGAGTCGGGCGAGGAGGGACGCGAGGACGAAGTTCTCGACCATCTGCTCCGAACCGCGACCGCTCAGACAGTCCGTGGACGATTCCGCGATGTCGACTTCGCGCTGTTGGTCGATGCGATCGAGAGCGGCACCATGATCACGACCGGTGAGCAGGTCACGGCGCACGACTTCCTCGCGGGTCTACCGGTGCTCGGCGAGTCGGAGCTATACGACCAGGTTTGCGAGCGGCTTGGCGCGACGAACGACGGCCAGCGCGCGGGCGCGATCGAGCTGGCGCTGGAAGGTCTGTATCTCGCGCGCAAGGTCAGCAAAGACAGCGGCGGGGGTCAAACCGTCTATGGCTAGAGCCAATCGCCGGCTCCGACGCGATGCCCACTACGGCAAGTACGACGGCGGGCCCGACCCTTTGGCGCCTCCGGTCGATCTTGCCGAGGCGCTCGACGCGATCGGCGAGGACGTCATGGCGGGCTACTCGCCCGAGTACGCGATGCGCGAGTTCCTGCGGCGGGGTGGCAGCGATCACGCAGGTCTGGACGAGCTGGCCAGTCGCGTAGCCCAAAAGAGAGGCGATCTAGCCAAGCAGCACAACGTCGACGGCACACTGCAGCAGGTCAAAGAGCTGCTCGACCGAGCCGTCCTGGCAGAGCGACAGCAGCTCGCGCGCGATGTCGAGTTGGACGATGGTGACCGAGCGCTGGCCGAGATGCAGCTCGACAGCTTGCCGTCATCTCCAGCGTCGGCGGTCAGCGAGCTGAGCGGCTACGACTGGCGGAGCAGCGATGCGCGCGCCGACTACGAGCGCATCAAGGATCTGCTGGGCCGCGAAATGCTCGACCAGCGCTTCGCCGGCATGAAGGAGGCGCTGGAGGGTGCAACGGACGAGGACCGCTCAGCGATCAACCAGATGCTGACCGATCTCAACCATCTGCTCGGCTCGCATCGCCGTGGTGAGGCCACGCAGGCGCAGTTCGACGCATTCATGCTGGAGCATGGTGATTTCTTCCCTGAACGGCCACAGACGATCGATGAGCTGCTCGACGTGCTGGCCAGTCGTGGCGCAGCGGCGCAGCGCATGCGCAACTCGATGTCGGCCGAGCAGCGTGCCGAGCTCGACGCGCTCGCGCAGCAGGCGTTCGGCTCGCCCGAGCTGATGGACTCTCTCGCTCTGCTCGACGGTAATCTCCAGTCGCTGCGGCCCAGTGAGGACTGGGGAGGCTCGGAGCGGATGGACGGCGAGCAGTCCCTGGGCCTCGGGGACGGCACGGGCGTCTTTCAGGACATCGCTGAGCTGGACGCACTGGCCGAGCAGCTGTCGCAGTCATTTGGCGGCGCCCGGATGGACGATGTCGACCTCGACGCCATCACGCGCCAGCTCGGCGACGACGCCGCAGTTGATGCCCGCACGCTGCAAGCACTCGAGCGCGCGCTGCGCGACTCCGGCACCATGAAGCGCGGCAGCGATGGGCAGCTCCGGCTGACGCCCAAGGCCATGCGTCAACTCGGCAAGGCGCTGCTGCGCGATGTCGCCGACACGATGTCGGGTCGCACCGGCAACCGCGATGTGCGTCAGGCCGGCGCTGCGGGTGAGCGCTCCGGGGCCACCCGTGAGTGGGCCTTCGGTGACACTGAGCCGTGGGATGTGACCCGCACGATCACTAACGCCCTGACCAGAACGGCGGGAGCCCGCACAGCTGGTGCCGGCGGTTCGATCGGATCGGGAGTGCGGATCGAGATCGGCGATGTCGAGGTGCAGGAGACCGAAGCGCGCACACAGGCCTGTGTCGCGCTGCTAGTCGACACCTCGTTCTCGATGGCACTCGACGGACGCTGGGTGCCGATGAAGCGCACGGCCTTGGCGCTGCACACGCTCATCACGAGCCGATTCCGCGGAGACGACCTTCAGCTCATCGGCTTCGGCCGCCACGCCGAGGTCATGGACATCGAGCAGCTGACGGGCCTCGACTCGATGTACGACAAGGGCACCAATCTGCACCACGCGTTACTGCTGGCCAACCGGCACTTCCGCAAGCATCCAAACGCCCAGCCCGTGCTGCTGATCGTCACTGACGGTGAACCAACCTCGCACCTCGAGGCCAGCGGTGAGGTCTACTTCGCGTATCCGCCGCATCCGCTGACCATCGCCTACGCGGTACGCGAGCTCGACAACGCGATGCGGCTTGGCGCCCGCACGACGTTCTTCCGGCTGGGGGAAGACCCCGGCCTGGCCCGGTTCATCAAGTCCATGGCCGACCGCGTCAGCGGCAACGTCGTCGCGCCCGAGCTCGACGACCTCGGTGCTGCGGTCGTGGGTTCATACCTCGGCGACCGGTGGGGTTCTCAGTTCGCGTAGCCCTCGCGGTACGTCGGATACTGTGCGACCCAGCCGCTGGCCCGCAGCCGCGCATTCGACAGGCGTTTGCCGTGCCCCAAAGCAGGATCCGCCGCGAGAGGGAGCGGCTCGCCATCGCGAGCGGCAAGGTAGGTCGCCACGTCGCCGAGCAGGGCCGGCTCGTCGTCGGTGCCGATGTACAGCCGGTCGGGCGGCTCATCTTGGGTCAGCAGGTGGACGACGGCGGCCGCGGCATCGGAGCGGTGAATGCGGTTGGTCCAGCGGTGCGGATCGCCCTGGCTGCGCGCGGCGCCCTGATCGACGAGCCGCTTGTCTCTGCGGCCGTATAGCCCTGAGAGACGCAGGACCGTCCCGCCGGGAAGACGCTCAGCGAAGAGCTCTTCGGCCGCCAGTAACGCCTGTGCGAGGCCATCGGTCTCTCCCGGCGGCGTGGTTTCGTCTGCCAGCACATCAGCAGGCAGATCGCCAAACACGCTCGTCGACGACACCAGCACGGCCCGCCGCGGGTGAAGTCCCGCTGCGGCGATCGCATCCAGCGCACGGCGCATCCCATCGACATAGGTCTCGCGATATGCCTGTTCCGTGCGCGGGCGGGCGGTCAGCGCGATCACGAGGTACGACAGGTCCATCGGGGGGAGCGTCGGCACGTCGCGCGTGAGATCGGCACTCAGTGCGTGAAGCGGTGCGGGCACGAGCTCGGCTCGTCGCCTGATCGCCAGCACATCGTGCCCAAGCGCCGCGAGGCGTTGGCCGATATCGGCTCCGAGGTCGCCGCAGCCGATTAGCAGTACATCTGGGGTTGTCACGTCAGTCGTCTCCATGTGAATTGCCGTGAGGTCAGTGCCCACTAGAACGGTGGCCAGGGGATGGGCGGCATCGCGCCGTGTGGATCGGGGAACCGGGCAGCCTGCAGCAGACGATCACAACGAGCCGCCAGCGCAGCCAGCTCGATGGGAGTGAGCAGGGGGGCAAGGAGATCGCCGAGCGCGCCGGCAAGCGCGCCCCGCACACGCTCGACGCCCTCTAGCTCTGCGGAGCTGAGGTCAAGCCCCGTCCAGCCCCACAGCACTGTGCGCAGCTTGTGCTCGGCATGGAAGGTGAGCCCGTGGTCGATGCCGAAGCGATGCCCGTCCGCCATCTCGAGGATGTGCCCGCCCTTACGATCGGCGTTATTCGTGATGACGTCGAAGACGGCCATCTGCCGCAGCGCCGTGCTGTCCTCGTGGATCAGCGAGACGGGACGATCGCGAGCGTCGTAGCCGTCGAAGACATGGCACCACCCGCTCGTGGGGACCTTGGTGGCCGGAACCAGATCTACTGCATTCTGGTCTGGATCGACCGTCATCCAGAGCTGAACCATGCCCACTCCTAGTGGACCGTCGCGCAGCCACGTGGGCGGGACGATATTCCAGTCGAGAGCTTGAGAGACGAGGTGGGCCGCGAACTCGCGATTCGCCAGACAGCCGTCGGGGAAGTCCCACAGCGGCTTCTCTCCGGTCACCGGTTTGTAGACGACTTCGACCTCGCCTATGCGGCCCACGAAGGTCGCATTGGACGCCTGCACGATCTGGCCGGTCAGCTCCAGCTCGCCGTGAGCCAGCTCGGTCGAGGGCGTCACCGGAAGCCGTCGGGCAGGGTGCACACGTGCTCATCGTCGTCCATCGGCATCCGGCACAGGATGCAGAGCGGGCGACCGGCGCCGACAATCTCGTGGGTGCGCTTGGCGAATGCCCGAGCGCTGCCAACCGGGAGTCGGATCGTCAGCACGTCCTGGGGGTAGGACTCCACCTCGACCAGCTCGATCTCATCATCGAGATCGACGTCGAGCGAGTGAGCCTCAATGACGATCTGAGCTGTCGAAGGTTCCCACCCGATGCCGAGTGCGCCGATCCGGAACAGCTCACGGATGGGCTGCTCCAGCGGATCGTTGTCGACGAGGCCCTCGGGGGTGATGGCCGGGATGCTGAACGGATTGTTCTCGACGGCCATCAGCTCATCGAGCATCTCGTCGACCCGCTCGGCGAGTGCGGATGCCTGCCCCTTCTCGAGACTGACGGTGAAAAGCCGGTCGCCCTCGTGGACCTGCAGATAGAACGTCCGTGCACCGGGTTCACCGACCGTCCCGATCACGAGTCGATCGGGCCAGGCGAATTCATGGACCTTGGTTTCCATGGTCCCCATGTTAGGAGCGGGCCGGAACCTGCGTCTGGTGACCCGCCCCGCCACCGATCGGAGCATCGCCAGAGGGGAGGGCTGCGGCGAGCCACGACAGATCTCCGGCATCCGTGTTGGAGGCCACGACCTCGGGCCGCGCGGGGCCGTACCGGATGATCGAGACGGATGCCGGACTGATGCTGATGCGCTGGAACAGATCGAGGTGCATCCCCAGCGCATCGGCCAGGATCGACTTGATGATGTCGCCGTGACTCACCGCGACCCACACCGCACCGGGCCCCTGCTCGACCTCGAAGGCTGCATCGTGGCGACGGATCGCGGCCACTGCCCGTGACTGCATCGTCGCCATCGACTCACCACCGGGGAACACCGCCGCGGACGGCTGTGACTGCACGACGGGCCACAAATCTTCTTTGACCAGCTCGGCGAGTTTGCGCCCCTGCCACTCGCCGTAGTCGCACTCGGTGATGCCCCTGTCGAGTGTCATGGGCGGCTTGACGAACTGATGCGTCGTGATCGATTTCGCGGTCTGTCGGCAGCGCTCCAGAGGACTCGACACGATGCCGACCAACGGCACGACGCCCAGACGCAGACCCGTCCGGTCCGCCTGGTCGCGGCCGACCTCGTCGAGCTTGACGCCGGCCGTCCGCCCGGCGAGCACTCCGCTGGCAGTCGCAGTGGTGCGGCCGTGACGGACGAGGATGACTGTGGCCATGGCTGCGAGCCTAGTGCCGGACTGGTGAGAACGAGATCAGGGCAGAGCTCTCCCGGAAGAGTGGGGTCATTGCCAGCGGTCGGGTTACCTCCCACGAGCGCAGCGAATAGGGAGCTTCGTTGCCAGGTGCAGCACGGGCAGCTGGTTGCGGACTTCCAAGCGGACGACGGCAATGGACCCAGCCTTCGGTGAGTCACCGCGAAGAGATGGCGGCAAGTCGTCGGTCAGAGGCTGACGGCTGCGCGAAGTCCCGCTCCGATCCGGGCCATCGCACCCCCCGTGAGGGCGCCCCTGATGGTCAGCACTTCGTCTTCGTAGATCTCGCTGATGTCGTCGCAGACGGCGCGGCCGACGAAGACCTCCGGGTGACCGAGCTCCACGATGCTTGGGATGGGGGGCTTACGCGATGTCGTCAGGCGGACAGCCAACACCTGCCCGAGGTTCTTGTTCCGCTGGTTGTTCGACACCACTACGAACAACTTGGGCTCATCGAGCCCGAGGTTCGCCTGAACGACCTGCCCACGAGTCAGTGGCCAGGTCTGGCTCACTCGTCAGCCCACGCCGGCGTCCGACGACGCGCGGACGCTTTGCGCTCGGCCAGGTTCTGCTCGGCGGCCATCTCGGCGTACCCAGCCGCTTCGACCTCTTCGCTCACCGCTCGCAAACCGGCCACCAGTACCGAGTGGAGAAGGCTCGCTTCGCTGTCGCCGGCATCGAATGAGAGCCCCGCGCGCTCCCCAAGGGCTGCCCGATGCGCGGCAGAAGCGCGCAGCCTGTCGAGATCCTCGACGTCCTTCGCGGTCAGCGGCAAAGACTTCCGGGCGACCGACTTGAGTATTTCCATGCTTCACATTGTGCCGCACATAGTGCCGCAAGCCAAGGAGGTTTCAGCATCACTGGCATCACACCCGGGCTCTGACGGTATCTCTAGAGAGCGTTATCCACACTACGCTGCATAGAACACCCGTTCGAACGGTGCCAACTATTTTCTAAGGGGTGATGTTGTGAACATCGGTGGCGAGGCTCAGGTGGCGACGGCCGATGAACCCATCCATCCATTCCATCCATCCCATTTCATTCCACGATCCGTGGTCTCCACGCATTCGCCTTGGTCCGCGCCGACGTGCCAGACAAAGATGTCATGCCTGTTGTCAGGCCTCGCCCGCGATGAGGTAGCCATCGGCCGACTCTTCGAGCCGAAGGACGACGTCGTCCGTGCGGCGGTCGCCATCGCGCTCGTAGGAGTAGGTGTACGAGACCGTCAGGTTCTCGGGATCTGCCGTGACGTCCTTGACGTTCAGCCCGCTGACCCTGCCCCAGAACCCCTTGTAGCCGCGGTAGCCGCCGCTCTCGCGCTGGAATTTTGGCGTCAGCAGCTCATATCCCGCGCGCGGATCGTTGCTCGCAGTCGTGAGGTAATCGGCGACGAAGCCTTCGAGTGCGCCTGCGGTCGTTGCGCCGTCGGAGGGCTCGATGGGTGCAGGTTCCGGTGTTCGCTTTACGACTGGGGCGGCACGGGGCGTATCTGCGTCAGGACTGTCGCGACCCGCGATGAGAACGATCGCGACGATAGCAATGATCGCCGCGGCGGCGCCGGCGCCGATAAGCAGCCTCCGGCGATCTGGTTGGAGCTGGTCAGACACCACCGGCGACATCCGGGTTGCGGTCGGGTCCGAGTCCGGGGCCAGCTGGACGCTGGGCGCGTTCTCGATGTCGAGCAGTGCGCTCTCGATCTCGGACATGGTCGGACGATCATCTGGATCGCGCTGCATCATCGACTCGACGAGCCGGGCGGTGGGACCTTCCATCGTCAGTCGCGGGGGTTCTTCGTGAACGATGCGGTACATCGCGCTGAGGAGCTCTTCGCTGTCGCCATAGGGCCGCTGGCCAGTGAGTGCGTGAAACGCAGTGGTGCCGAGCGACCACACATCACTGGCTGGGGTGGCAGGACGTCCGGTAGCGATCTCGGGTGCCAGGTAGGCGGGGGAGCCCGTCACGAGTCCTGTCTGCGTCAGTGACAGATCGGCCTGACCTCGGGCGATGCCGAAGTCGGAGAGCTTGGGTACCCCGTCGCGGGTTAGCAGGATATTGGATGGCTTGACGTCACGGTGCACGATGCCGATCGAGTGGGCGGCGGCGAGCGCGCTGGCGACCTGCCGGAGCATGGGCGTCAGCTCAGCCGGCTCTAGCATGCCGGTCTGGTCGATGCGATCGCGCAGGGTTGGTCCGTCGACGAGCTCCATGACGAGCCACTGCCAACCGTCGTCGTCGACGAGGTCGAACACCGAGACGACATTGTGATGCGTCAGGCTGGCCGCCAGGTGCGCTTCGCGCTGGGAACGGGCCAGATCAGGCGCGCTGCCGCCGGTCCTGCCCAGCTGCTTGATCGCGACCGTCCGGCCCAGCAACGTGTCTTGGGCGCGCCACACAGCGCCCATCGCACCTCGACCGATCTCTTGGTCGAGCTCGTACCTTCCGGCCAGCATCGGCCCCCCTTTTTTCATCCTCCAAAGTAGGCGATCGACGGTCGTCTCGCTCGCAGGAGGCGGCCGGTGTGACCTTCGACGCGCGCATTCAAGGGCGGGTTGTTTTTTGATTGATTCAAGTTTATGAGGGAGGATGGGTGTGTGCCCACAACCTCCGATCTCGAGCGGCTGGTGCGCTCTGCCGATCTGCGAGTGACCCGCCCCCGAATCGCGGTGCTGTCCGCCGTTCACGAGCATCCGCACGCCGACACGGACGCGATCATCAACGTCGTGCGCGAGAGCTTCGGTGATGTCTCGCACCAGGCGGTCTACGACGTGTTGCGCGCGCTGACGGCGGCAGGCCTGATCCGCCGCATCCAGCCGTCAGGATCGGTGTCGCGCTACGAGGCGCGGGTCGACGACAACCATCACCACGTTGTTTGCCGGTCATGCGGTGCGATCGCCGACGTCGATTGCGCCGTCGGCGAGACCCCGTGCCTGACCGCCTCGAACGCTCACGGCTTCTCGATCGACGAGGCCGAGGTCATCTACTGGGGCATGTGCCCCGCCTGCGTCTGATTATCCGGCGCACCCGATTTTCCACACACCACGAGCAAGGCAACGAAAGGATTCCCGTGTCTGAAAATCATGATGCAGTCGTCGGCGACATGAACGACGAGCGCAACGAGGGCGCTGGCCAGTGCCCCGTCTCCCATGGCCGACGGCCGCACCCCACCGAGGGCTCGGCCAACCAGGCCTGGTGGCCCAACCGGCTGAACCTGAAGATCCTGCGCAAGCACACCGATGTCGGCAACCCGATGGGTAAGGACTTCGACTACTCGGAGGCCTTCGCCTCGCTGGATCTCGACGCTGTCCGCAGCGATCTCGCCGCACTCATGACCGACTCGCAGGACTGGTGGCCCGCCGACTTCGGTCACTACGGCCCGTTCTTCATCCGCATGGCCTGGCACGGTGCTGGCACCTACCGCATCCAGGATGGTCGAGGCGGCGCCGGTGCGGGCATGCAGCGCTTCGCTCCGCTCAACAGCTGGCCTGACAATGGCAACCTCGACAAGGCACGTCGTCTGCTGTGGCCCATCAAGAAGAAGTACGGCGCAGCCATCTCTTGGGCCGACCTCATGATCCTGGCCGGCAACGTCGGGCTTGAGTCCATGGGCTTCGAGACCTTTGGCTTCGCCGGCGGTCGCGCGGACGTGTGGGAGCCCGACGAGGACGTGTATTGGGGACCCGAGGACGAGTGGCTGGGCGGCGACGAGGGAGGTTCGCGGCGCTACACCGGCGAGCGTGACCTCGAGAACCCGCTCGCTGCGGTCCAGATGGGTCTCATCTACGTCAACCCCGAGGGTCCTGAAGGCAACCCCGACCCGCTCGGTTCGGCGCGCGACATCCGCGAGACCTTCGCCCGCATGGCAATGAACGACGAGGAGACTGTCGCGCTAATCGCAGGCGGACACACCTTCGGTAAGACCCACGGTGCAGCCGATCCTGACACGTACGTCGGCCCCGAGCCTGAGGCCGCTCCGATCGAGGAGCAGGGCCTGGGCTGGAAACAGACCTACCGCAGCGGCAAGGGCGACGACGTCACTACGAGCGGTCTCGAGGTCACCTGGACCTACCACCCCGCGCGCTGGGACAACGAGTTCTTCCACATCCTGTTCGCCTACGAGTGGGAGCTCTTCAAGAGCCCCGCTGGTGCCAACCAGTGGCGTCCGAAGAACTCGGCCGGATCCGATCTTGTGCCCCTCGCGCACGATTCATCGCAGCACCGGGAGCCACGGATGCTCACTTCGGACCTTGCCCTGCGCTTCGACCCGATCTACGAGCCGATCGCGCGCCGCTTCAAGGACGATCAGGCCGCGTTCGCCGATGCGTTCGCACGAGCCTGGTTCAAGCTGACGCACCGCGACATGGGCCCCATCCAGCGCTACCTCGGGCCTCTGGTCCCGCAGGAGACGCTGCTGTGGCAGGACCCCGTGCCGGAAGCCACATATGAGCAGATCAGCGATGCCGACGTGACGGCCCTCAAGGCGACGGTTCTCGCCTCGGACCTCACGGTCTCGCAGCTTGTCACGACGGCATGGGCGTCGGCTTCGACGTTCCGTTCCAGCGACAAGCGCGGCGGAGCCAACGGTGCGCGTATCCGCCTCGAGCCGCAGAACGGCTGGGAGGTCAACAACCCGGCCGAGCTCGCGCGGGTGCTGGGTACGCTGGAGTCCATCAAGGAGAAGTTCAACGCAGCACAGACCGGCGACAAGCAGGTCTCGCTGGCCGATCTGATCGTGCTGGCCGGTTCCGCAGCCGTCGAGAAGGCGGCCCGCGATGCGGGTCACGACATCACGGTCCCGGTCACGCTGGGTCGTACGGATGCCTCGCAGGATGAGACGGACGTCGAGTCCTTCGCGGCTCTCGAGCCGTCTGCGGATGGCTTCCGGAACTACCTGACCAAGGGCAACCGCCTGCCGGCCGAGTTCCTCCTGATCGATCGGGCGAACCTGCTCGATCTGAGCGCTCCGGAGATGACCGTTCTGATCGGCGGTCTTCGGATGCTGGGCACGAACTACGACGGTTCGACACTCGGTGCGCTCACCGCAACACCCGGCACGTTGACGAACGACTTCTTCGTCAACCTGCTCGACCAGACGTCGCCGTGGACGCCTGCTGATGCAGACGCCCAGACGTTCGTCAGCGCCGATGCTCAGTGGACGGGCAGCCGTGTCGACATCGTGTTCGGCTCGAACTCCGAGCTGCGCGCGGTTGCGGAGGTCTACGCGAGTAGCGATGCGAAGGCCAAGTTCGCCAACGACTTCGTCGCGGCGTGGGTCAAGGTCATGAACCTCGACCGGTACGACCTGGTCTGAACTGATCACTGAAGTGATCTGAGCACGGACGGAAGGGGTCGGCCGCTGAGCGGTCGGCCCCTTCCGTCATCCATCGGCATCGCGCCCGTTCCGGGGCTAACGGCAGTGGTTCAGAGGTCGAGGGCTCGGCGGAGGTAGGGCGCCGTGATGCTGGCAGATGTCTCGAGCAGGTCGGCCGGGGTCGTCGCAGCGACCACGGTGCCGCCCGTGTCGCCGCCACCCGGACCCATCTCGATGACCCAGTCCGCAGCGGCCAGCACCTGCATGTCGTGCTCGACCGTCACGACGGTGTCGCCGGCATCCGTGAGCCGGCGGAGCACGCGGACGAGATCGCGGACGTTGACTGGGTGGAGCCCGCCGGTCGGTTCGTCGAGCACGAAGATCGTCCCCTCGCGACGCGCCCGCTGCAGCTCGGTGGCCAGCTTGATGCGCTGGGCCTCACCGCCCGACAGCTCGGTGGCCGGCTGTCCGAGCGTTAGATAGCCCAGACCGACGTCGAGCAGCGTCGTGAGCGAACGGTGGACGGCCGGTACGTCATCGAAGAAGTCGGCGGCCTCCGTGACGGTCATCGCCAAGACCTGCCCGATGTCACGGTCGCGGTAATGGATCTGGAGAGTCTCGGGGTTGTAGCGCGATCCGTGGCACGTGGGGCACGACGAATAGCTCGTCGGCAGAAACACCAGTTCTATCGCGATGAATCCCTCGCCCTCGCACGTCGGACAACGTCCCGCCGCGACGTTGAACGAGAAGCGGCCGGCGGCCCAGCCCCGCGCCTTGGCCTCGGGGGTCCCCGCGAACAGTCGGCGCACGGCACCGAACAGACCGGTGTACGTCGCGAGATTGGAGCGTGGCGAACGTCCGATGGGCCGCTGATCGATCGCGATGATCCGCTGGGGGGCATCCGCTGTCTGGTTCTCGGCCTCCAGCCGCTCGGCGATCGCGTCGAGCAGGGATGACTTGCCCGATCCGGACACCCCAGCGATTACGGTCATCACGCCGAGAGGCAGTCGGATGCTGACGTCCTCGACATTGTGTCGGGAGAGGTGCTCTATTTCCCGCCAAGCTGCCGGCACCCGGGAGGAGAGCGTTGGGAGACCGGGCATGGTGCGGGAGAACATGAACTCTGCCGTGGCCGAGTTCGCGGCGTCGGCGAGATCCCCGGGCGGCCCGCTGTGGACGATGTGGCCACCTAGGACACCTGCGCTCGGTCCGACGTCGACGACCCAGTCGGCATGGCGCGCGATCGCGAGATCGTGCTCGATCACGAACAGGGAATTGCCTCCCGCGACGAGCTGGCGCAGGGCCGCATACAGCGCCTCGGAATCGGCGGGATGGAGCCCAGCCGACGGCTCGTCGAGGACGTAGAGGACACCGAACAGCCCGGCACGCAGCTGACCCGCGAGACGGACGCGTTGCAGCTCGCCGGGGGACAGGGCGGTGCTGGACCGGTCCATCGACAGATAGCCGAGACCTAGCCCGATGATGGCCTCGACCCGGGCTCCGAAGTCCTTGACGAGCGAGCGGGCCGCGGTCGAGGCGGCCGCCCCGTGTCGGTCGATTCCGCGCGCCTGCACCTCCAGGCCGACGTCGAGGAGCGCACAGACATCTGACAGCGGCATCGCGGCCATCTCGGCGATGTCAACCCCAGCGAAGGTTACGGCGAGGGCAGCCGGCCGCAGGCGCTTGCCGTGGCAGGTCGGGCACGGCCCCTCTGCTCTGAAGGCTTCGAGCTTCTCGCGCTGCGTCGCCGACTGAGTCTTGGCCAGATTGCGCATGAGGTACTTCTCGGCCGATGACCAGTGGCCGTGATACGCGCTGGCCTCCCCGTGCTTATTACCTTGCAGGAGCATCCGCGGCTCCTCGTCGGTGAACAGCAGCCAATCTCGATCCTTCTGCGGCAGCGTGTGCCAGGGCACATGGATGTCCATCCCGAGCTTCGTCACCATCCGGCGCACATTGAGCCCGACCCAGGCGCGGTTGGCCCACACACCGATTGCGCCGTCGTCGATTGACAGCGACGGATCGGGCACGAGAAGCTCCTCCGTGGTGCTCCGCGCGACGCCGCTGCCGTGACACGTCGGGCATGCGCCTGCCGCGGTGTTGGGCGAGAAGGCCGACGCCGGAAGGTGCTCGGCACCCTCGGCGTAGGTCCCGGCGCGGCTGTAGAGAAGACGTAGGACGTCCGACAGCGAGCTCAGCGTGCCGAGCGACGATCGCGAGCTCGTGGCCCCGCGGGCCTGCTGCAGTGCGACGGCCGGCGGCATGCCGTCGATCGTGTCGATGTCGGGGGCGCCGACCTGCGACATGAGCCGGCGCGCGTACGGGGCGACCGACTCGAAGTAGCGGCGCTGCGCC
>JBBSSC010000024.1:0-13385 GCA_038242465.1 Propionibacteriales bacterium
CCGCCAGCCTTCGTCTCAATCGTCGTCGTCGCGCTGCGGGTCTACCTCGTGACGTGGACCGGATTCCTCATCCACCACGAGGCCTACGAGGCGCGCTTCGGCCACGGCTATGGCGAGTACTCCGCCCCGTGGGGCAGCTATGTCGATCGGCCCACGCAGGGATTCTTGGGCGAGACGCGCGATGCCCTCCGCTCTCTGTGGCACTTCCACGTCATGACGTACGGCTTCCACACGACCGATCTCAACTCCGCGACCCATCCCTATCAGTCCAATCCGATCGGCTGGCTGGTCCAGTGGCGTCCCGTCGGCGCCGACGCGCAGTTCGATCTCCCCGCCACCACGAAGTGCGGGCAACCGTCCGGCGAAACGTGCATCCGCGAGATCCTGATCCTCGGCAATCCGATCATCTGGTGGTCGGGCATCCTGGCCTTGGTCGCTGCCGGCTTAGCCTGGATCAGGACGCGCTCTTGGACATGGTCCGTGCCGGTCATCGCGGTGTTGGTGTGCTGGCTGCCATGGTTTCGCTTTGAAGACCGGCCGATCTTCTCGTTCTACGCAGTGACCGTCATCCCGTTCACGATCATCGCGATCTGTCTAGTCCTTCATGCGCTGATCCGCACAGGACGTTCTCCGCGCGGCCGATACGCGATCGCGCTGACCATCGGCTTCTACCTCGTGGCCGCAGTCGTCGCTTTCTGGTACTTCCACCCCATCTACACCGATGACCTGATCGGCTACGAGGCGTGGCGCGACCGCATGTGGTGGAGTCGCTGGATCTAGCCGCCCGGAGTCGGATCGGTCACGATCGGCGCGAGCCCGTGATCGCGGAACCGCGCGAGCATCGCATCGCGATCCGCCGGCATGCCGTACATGTAGCCCTGCAGATGCGTGGCCCCCGCACTTCGCAGCGATTCTGCCTCGCTACTGGCCGTGACACCTTCAGCGACGACCCAGAAACCAAGCTCGCTGAGCATCTGGGTCGCCCGCGTCACGACGAGCGTCTGGCGCGGATCATTCAAATTGGTCAGCAGGCTCCGGTCGAGCTTGACGGTGTCGACGCGCGGTAGGTACAGCGAGCCGAGACCCGCATATCCCGAACCAAAGTCGTCGATCGCCATCTGGGCACCGGCTTCTTGCAGACGGAGGCTGATATGCGCATTGGCATCCGACCAGAATCCGATCGAGCGCTCAGAGATCTCGACGACGACCACCAGATCGTGCTGCTGGTGGCACTCGGCGATGCGCTCCAGGAGGGGCGACCACGTCAGCATCTGCTCGAGCTCGAGGTTGAGCGAGAAGAATTTGAGCTCGGGCACGTACTGCCGGAAGGCCGTCATGGCCTCGATCGACTGCTCCAGCACCAGCATCGACAGGTCATCGAGCATGTTGAGCCGAATCGCGGACTCGACGATGACCTGCGGCGGGATAGATCCGAGCTGGGGGTCGGTGCAGCGCACCAATGCCTCGAGGGTGCGGATCTGCTTGAGCTGGACGTGAACGATCGGCTGGTACGCCGTGTAGATCGTGCCGTTGACGATGGCGCGACGGACCGCCTCATCAATCGCGGAGGTCACGTCGCCATCGCTGGCATGGATCGTCCGCTTGCGCTGGTACATCTGCTGGTCAGCCGCCCGCACCAGCTCTTCGAGATTGTCATCGGCGCTCGACGACATCGCGGTTCCGATGCTGGCCCGGATGTGGAGCGTGTCGCGGCCGATGACGATCGGTTCGGTCAACAGCGCCGCCAAAAGATCGCACTCTTCGACCAGCGAGGTGTAGTCGCGCACATCGCGCACGAGAACCGCGAACTCGTCGCCGCCGTAGCGGGTCACGGCCTGGGCTCCGGTGTGGTCGATGAGCCGGCGCGCCAGGATCTGGATCGCGGTGTCACCTGCGATGTGCCCGAAGCGGTCGTTGATCTCCTTGAAGCCGTCGAGGTCGATGAACACGATCGCGATCGACTCGCCCTCACGCCGCGACCGGCTGACCTCGGCCAGGACGTGACGGAAGAACGTGTAGTTGGGCAGTCCTGTGAGGCCGTCGATGTTGGCGCGGTCGCGCAACTCCTGGAGCTGCTCGGACTCGCGTCGCGACGTGTCGCACATGTTCGCCAGCGCTTCGAGCACATTGCGCTCTACCTGCGTGAAGGGCAGATCGCCCGATGACCGCTCGGCAACGACGTGGCGTCCATCACTGAGGGGAACGCTGAAGTCCGAGCTCGAACCGGGCTGTTCTCGTACCACGACATTGTTCACGCGCAGGCCCTTGGCACCCCACGATCGGAGCGACTCGTCGATCTTCTCGCGCCGCCACGGCATCGCCACGGCCGCGCCGGACAGGGCCAGGACGCTGCGGCTGAGTTCTCGGACGCGCATCGCCTGACCCACGACGATCGCTGCCAGGCCGACCGCGACGACGATCAGGCTCAGCGCGACGGGCAGGTGCCCGCCCGCCTCGACCAGGCGGATCGCTGCGAACGCACAGCCAACGTAGAACGCAACGATCACGACGCTCAGCGTCCACGTCCAGCGCAGACTCAGCCCGCGCCACTCTTCACCGAGCGACGGCGCCACGAAACGCCTCAGCAGCTCGAGGATCGTGATGACGGCCAGATACGCCGCGAGCCCCGCGAAGACTCGGTCATATGGTGTGTAGCCGATATCGGTGACCTGTGCGACGCGCAGCAGGGCGGCCCCACCCAGGATCTGGACCGCTGCCCTGCGCTGGCCCCACGTCTCATCGCGGTAGAACACGGCGTAGCTGGCCGCGACCAGCAACGCCCAGACCGGCAGGACCGATGACTGCTGGGTCAGGTCGGAGGCGAACAGGGCCGAGGCCGCGACGCCCAGCTTCAGATCCGTCGTGCCCCGCGAGATCGTGACCTGAGCGCGGACGGCCAACGGGACCAGCGCCAGCGCGACAATCGTGACGATAGAGATCTCGGGCACGCCGAGCCTCCACTGGGAGAACCGGAAGACAACCGATACCAGCGCCACAGCGATGATTACCGCCGCGAATCTGTGTTCAGCGCGATTTCGCGTCGTCACCGTCCCCCCATTTCTATGTGTCGCCGAATCGTAGTGTTGGCCCAGGGTCAGAATTCTCCAAGGTCACCGTGGGGTGACGGCCACCGCGATCTCACACAAGTTGAGCTGCGGCTGGGAGCCATTGTTGGTGACTCGGTAGGACGACACGGTGATGTCGACGCGTCGCGAGCCAACCGTGAGGGTGCCTCGCACGATGCCGTTGAGGGGCAGGTCCACGGGCGACAGCTGGCCCGTCGACGCATCGTAGCCGTGATACTGCGGCTCGACGTGATCGCCGACGTCGCCTTCTCCGGTGATGGTCTCGGTCTGCAGATCGGCCGCACTGCGCAACGGACGCACGACGAGCTGCGCCTGGCTGTCAGTTCCCGTGGGGCAGATCAGCTGGATCGAGCCGAGGCCCGCAATAGTTCGAGAGGCGGATGTCTGCCGTACCGCGTCGGCGTCGCCGTGCCAGCTCAGCGCGAGGCTCGCCGAGCGGCCGCGATAGGTCCGCGCCGTCGTGCCGACCCGCACCTTCTTGCCCCCGAGGCGAACTGTGTTGGAGGTGGCCTGTTTGACGGCCCGCTTGGCGTCGCGTGCCGCCGCACCGATGCGGGTCTCGAAGACACCTGTGACATTGCATCGTGAGGTCTTGGCGGAGCCGCGGTAGCCGCTCCAGTCCCACGTCACGGTGAACGCCGTCGACGGCGGAACCGAGACCCCGGCTGCGCGCTGGTTGCGACCGGGGCGCTGGCTGATGACACCGCGCATGGAGCCCCGAGAGGAGTCCTCGATGCGATGGTTGAGCTGGTTGAAGCCCTCGTTGGCCGTCCGTGCCGTGCCGCCCTTGCCGTCATCGTCGGCATTCGCATAGCGGTAGACACGGGCGTTCTTGACCGCGACCGACTCGTACTCGTTGCCGTAGCCATCGGTCTTGGTGTGACGGACAGCCGACCACATCTGAGTCTCCTTGGTGCGGTCGCTCGGCTGGATCGTCAGCATCGTCCGGTCGCGGCGGCACACGATGCGGGCCGTGCCGATGCCGGGGATCACCACGGATGCCTGATCGTGGCGCTGATAGTCCTTGCCGTACCAGGCGATCGTCGCGCGCTGGCGCAGCATCGAGCTGTCCGAAGGACCCGCCTCGGCGGATGCCGCCGCTGCGGCCACCAGGCCCGATGCGGCCAGCAACGAGGCCAGTGAACCGACGGCGACTCTGCGCGCATTCTTCATGGCACTTCCCTTAAGGTGGCTGGCATTCGTGTAGCCCGCGTTCATCAGGCCGGACCCGGCGAGGCTTCGGCGCCGGTCGGCTCGTCATCGGATGTGACTGGTGTTGGCTCGGCCTCGCCCGTGACCCAGGCCCGCTGCGTCGCCAGGATGTCTGCCGTCGGCGGAATCAACGAGGCATCCCGCGCGCGGGCATCGATCTGGTCGAGATGAACCGTCAGGAAGTCCTTGACTTCGCTGCGTTTGAGCGAGCGGGTCGTGGTCGTCACGAGCAGCGGCACCGACAGCGGGTCAGCACCCTCGGCGATCGTCCGCTGGCTCGGGAAGATGCAGTCCTTGACGCCGTTGAGGGTGATCTCGAACTCGCGCAGGTGCTCCTGCTCGTGCTCGTAGTAGCTGAAGCCGAAGACGCCCACGCGTCCGAGTCGGCTCGCGAGCTCACGCTCTGCCTGCGCCGACCTCGTGGCCGCCTCTTCGGCCGCCTTGACCTCGGTCTTGAGCGCATTGCGCTTCACCAGGGCTTCGTCACGGATGGGATATGACGCATCCTGCCGAGCCTGGTCTGCCTCTTGGTCCTTGACGGGGCGACCGTCGGCGATGCCCTTCTGCCGATTCGCCTCGGCGGACGCAACCTCGGCTCGGGCTGAGGCCAAGGCCGTCCGCGCCTCTCCGAATTCACGGCGCAGGGCCGTCACAGCCTGTTTGCGCGAGGCCAGATAACCGGCCTGCTCATTGTCTTCCTTCGAACCGATAACATCCGTCAGCGTCGCGAGCTCGGTCTGGCCCGCCAGGTAGTCGGAGCGCAGATCGCTCAGCGACGGCGACTTGCGGTCAAGCACGAGCTGGCTGAACAGATCGAAGGCCTGTTCCTTCGCGACCGGTCCCGACACCGACAGGGGCACGTCACCGAACCTGAGCTGCCGCCAGCTCGTGATCGGCGAGCCGGCGCGGAACATCGTGCGCAGCTGCTCGATGTCGAGGCAGTCGCCCCCCACGTCGGACTCAGCTTTGGCGGCCAGCACGATCGCATCGGCGGCGATCTGGACCTGCACGACATCGAGCCCGTTCGCGCGGCACGCGGCGAGCTCCTTCTCGGTGATGACGCGCGACGAGTCGACCAGATCGACCTGGCCCGCGCACAACTGCGCGAAGGCCGGCTCCACGCCGGGAGTCGTGATGCGCACCTCGGTCGCCGCGCCGCTGCTGTTGTAACTGCGCGCAGCACTCGTCGTGAGCGTGCGGTTGGCCCCGCCCGCCAGATCGATGCGGCCCGTGGGGCGATCCGGCAACGCCGCCAGATTCTTCGCCATCTGCTTCTGTCGCTGCGCTTCGTTGCGGACCGTCGCGGCATTGCGCTCGCTGACGGTCTTCTCGGCGTCCGCGTCGGCATTGGTGCTGCAGCCCGCCAGCACGAGGCCCGTCGCCACGAGCGTGATGATGTATTTGCTCTTCATCTCAGCGGCCTGCCTTGGTGTCGCGTGACGGGTACTCGTACACCGAGCCGAGGGTGATGACCTCGAAGTCGTCGAGCGTCATGCCCTGGAGCTCATTGCCCACCATGACCGATGCCGAGGTGTCGCGCTGCGCGTATAGCGTCGGCACCTCGGCCCGGTCGACGACTATCGCGCCGTACGTGCGAAGCGCCGCGACGACCGCATCGCCGATGCGGCGCTGCTGCGTCGTGAGCTTGAGCCGCTTGCCGGTGACAGGGTCGACACCGCGGCGCAGCATGACATCGGACTTCAGCCGAAGCCGTGCCCCCTGGGGAAGCGAGGTGGCCCGGCCGTTGCCGTCGGTCGAGGAGGCAGGCTGGACGAAAGTGCCGGTGGCACCGCCCGGGACGCTGATCGCGAGGGCGTGATTGATTTCGCCGGCCTGCAGCTCGCCGGGACGGATGAGGCCTCCGATGAGCGGGAGGCCCGATCCGCGTGCCGAGACCTCGTAGGGCTTGCCGAAACCGGTACCGCTGAGCAACCAACGGCGCATGTACTGATAGCTGATGGCGTCATTGGACTCGCGGCGTCCGCGCCACAGGTCGTACACGTAACGACCGTCTTCGTCGACGATCGAAAACCATCCGTCGTAGCGCGGATCGGGGTTGACGTCGGCGGGGACGGGCAGCCGCCCTCCCGGGGGCTCCTCGCCGCAGTCGGCCTGACGGCAGACCATCGCCGTCGAGGTGCCGCCCTGAACGACGGGTGTGGTCCATCGGTCCGTGTTGACGAAGATGCCCTGCTCGCCCGTGACGTACTCCGTCAGCGACGCACGGCCATCGGCCTGTTCGACGACGCCGGAGCTCTCCTTGGCCTGCTTCAGCAGATCGGCCGAACGAGGATCGACCGACGCATCGTCGATCGCGGTGTTCCACGGCGAGTCTGCGGCGAAGAATGGCCGCTCTGCGACCGCCTGGCTGGGGTCGATCGTCACATCGCCGGCAGCTGCGGATTTCGTCGGGGTCGGGCTGCTAGCGCTCGGCGTGGGATCGGCGGCAGCGGACTTGGAGTCGTCACCACAGGCTGCGAGCACCGTGACTGAGAGGAGCAGCGCGGCACCGAGACGGACTGCGGTCCAGCTCGAGAGGTTAGATCGCATGACCCGTCAGCTCCGCGACTTGCCGGCGCGCGTCGCAGCTGACGCATCGTCTGCGGACTGCGTCAAGGCCGTGACGAATCGGGCCAGGTGACGACGGGCTACATCGGGGCGCTCGGCATCGGCCAGGATCAGCTCGGCCTGGGCGTACAGCTCATCGGTCAGGTCGATCACGAGCCGCAGCCGCTCGCTCACGAGGCGGTCACCCTCGAGCCGGGCATCGGCCCTGATCTTGTCGGCATCGGCGATTGCGGCCTCGCGCAGGCTCGTGGCCTCGGCATCGGCCTGCGCCGTGATGACCGCCGCCCGCCGGGCGGCATCGACATCGACACTCGCGAGGAACTCCGCAGCGGCGCGGCGCGCATCTGTCATGACTCGCGTCACGTAGTGGCCGAGCTCGTCGAAGGAGGCTGCGTCGGCGGTCAGCTCGGAGGACGGTGCCGCATCGGCCCGGGGCGCGGCCTTGGTCGCCTTGGGGGCCTTCGCTGCCTTGGCTGGCGTGGGCGGCGTGGGCGGCGTGGGCGGCGTGGCGATGGTCTCGGCGACCTCGACCTCGTTGCTGTCCTCCTCGCTCTCCTCGACGGGAGCCGTGGACGGTTGGGCGCCGATCACGATGACGGATGGTCCGCGACTCGCGTTGACGGCATCAAGCACCGACGGAGCGGGCGAGATCGCCTGCTGGTCTGACCTGGTCGATCTGGGACTCATGGGGAGACTTCTTCCTCAGTCGGCACGAAGTTGTCGGGCACGGAGACGAGTACGTAACGGTCGGTCGTGAAGACCGCTTGCAGCGTGGGATCGCTCGCCGTCGCCGCTGTCGGGTAGATCTGGCTGAGCCGGTCGTCCGCGGTGCTGCGAGACAACAGGAGGTATCGGACGTTGGGACCCGGCGTCTCGGCCGCCTTGAACCAGGCACCGTCGCCGCGATCGACCCGATCGAAGAACAACTCGGGACGTCCCGACAGAAGCATCACAGCGAACGTCTGCGAGTTATCGGTCAGGATTGAGCCGTTGCTGGTCACATTGCGCCGGATGTAGCCGGCCATGGCTCGCTCCGACAGGATGCCGACCTGTTGCCCGGCTGCCGTGATCTTGCCCTCCTGGCTGTTGCCGGTAGTCACCGCCTCCACGAATGACGACTCAAGGTTCTGGTGCGGGTAGTCCGACATCTTGTAGAACGAGAAGGCCGCGCTGCCCAGGAGCCCGGCGATCACGATGAGCGCCCCGGCCGCCTGACCGGCGTCCAGCGCGCGGATCAGCCAGCATGCGCCGGCGACGGTGAGCACCAGGACGGGGAATCCGTCGCGCATCAGGATGTGCGAGCCATCGCTACGAACCAGCACCGCGATGGCGGGCAGCGCGAGTGCCGCCAGAATGCAGACCGCGAGCCAGCCGGCCATCTCGTCGCGGCGACGGAACATCGCCATGATGAGCAGCGGCACGACGACGATCGTCAGTGGGCTCGTCGCAAGCAGCACCTGACCGAGGTCCTGCAGCACATCGAGCAACCGGTCGGGGAATGAGCCGGAGATCCGCTCATCGCCCGTCACCGACCGCTTGATCCACGACAGCGGATTGCCCAGGATGACGGCGTTGAAGACTGTCCAGAGGGCGATGACGTAGACGACGGGGCTAGCGAATCCGATCACGGTGCCCTCGACCTCGGCCTGGCGAGCGCCGTGGCGCTGCAGGACGACGCCGATCAGCACCGCTGCGAGCAGCGCCCAGACGAGCGAGCCATAGCCCGCGACGCCGGCGATCGAGAAGGTGAGTCCCGCGACCAGGATGTAGCGGATCTGAGCTGTGACGAACCATTTCACGACGCTGGAGACACCCGCGAGCATCAGGCTGACCCAGATGATCTGGCTCGAGCCCGTCGAGGCGTAGAGGATCACGAGCGGGTTGAGCGCGAGCGCCGCGAGGACGCCGATCCGGAACGGGCCGGGGATGCGGCAGCGGCGCAGCAAGCTGTTGAGCGAGATCGCCGCGATGCCCGCGAACAGCGCGGAGCTGATGGGCAGCGCGATGAGCGAGCGGGCCATATCGCTGAAAATCGCGAGCGGCGTCAGTACCAGCACCGACAGTGGCGGGTAATCGAATCCGATCGCGGTGAGTTTGGCCGGATCGTTGTGCAGCGCCATGAGCGCTCGGTTCAACCGGTCGAGCGACTCGAAGCTGACGACCTGCATCTGTGTCACGAGCCAGATACCGACCGCAGCGTAGACCGCGACCGTCACGGAAAAGACGAGCCAGTTCTCAAGCCGGTGCGAGCCCTCGGAACGGGCCTGGGGCGACTGCACCATGTCGGGATGGACGTTCTGACGCAGAACGACCGGGGCCTCGGTGTAGATGGGCAGCGGAATGCCGCGGGCCTCGATAATGCGTCCTTGCGACTCGGAACCGACCGTCATGACGTGCCTCCCTGGCCCGCGACGTGCTCGGTGTCGAGTCCGTGCTCTGTCTTCTCCCAGTAGAAGGGATTCGTGAACAGCTGGATAAAGCCCTTCCAGGCCGCCCAGCTCATCAGGCCCCAGTACAAGGGAGTAAGCAGGGCCGACTTGGTCAGCTCGAAGTAGCCGCGCTGCATGCTGCCCGCGACATTGAGGTACACGAACACAAAGTTTCCGATGAACAGCATCGCGCTCGCGGCGTAGAACACGAAGCCGGGAAACAGCGACTCGATGAAGCCCCACTGCGTCAGGGCGAACAGCGTCGTGAGGCCCCAGAAGATCGGGTTGAGCAGGAAGATGAAGGTTCCGCCGACGATCAGGTTGAAGCTGATGAAGTTCTTCAGCCCCATGTCCTTCAGCGTTTTGAACGGATTGCGCATGTGGACAAGCCACGTCTGCATATAGCCCTTGATCCAGCGGCTGCGCTGACGGATCCAGTTGGGAAGCTGCGAGTTGGCCTCTTCGAGCGTCGTGGAGTCCATCATCGTCGTTCGGTATCCCGCGCGGGCCAGCCGAATGCCGAGGTCGGCGTCCTCCGTCACGTTGTACGGATCCCATGCACCGAGCTCACGCAGACGCGCCGTGATGAAGTGGTTCGACGTGCCGCCCAATGGGATCGGGACATCGTCGCCGTCGAGTCCCGGCAGGATCAAGTCGTAGTGCATCGAGTACTCCGAGGAGAACCACTTCGTCAGCAGGTTCTGGTCCTGGTTGAAGTAGTTCAGCTTGGCCTGGATGCACGTCACGCGCGGCTCGGCCTTCGAGAACGCGATGACGGCCTTCTTGAGCTGATCGGGATCGGGCCGGTCCTCCGCGTCGTAGATCACGGTGTACTTGCCCTCGGCCTGGGTCAGGCCGTAGTTGCAGGCCTTTGGCTTGGTCTTGGGCTGGCTGTCGGGCACCACGACGAGGCGAAAGTGAGGGGGCAGGCCGAGCGCGCGGATGGCGTCGATCGTCTCGGCGTCTTCCTCCTCACAGAGGAGCTTCACATCGAGCTTGGTCTTGGGGTAGTCGAGTCCGTTGACGCCGGTCACGAGGCGGTTGACGATCGATGCCTCACGGAACAGGGGCACGAGAATCGTGTAGACCGGCAGCGTGCGCTCGTCGAGGTTGTGGACCTCTTCATCCGTCACATCGGTCTCGAACTGGTGGCCGAGCGCGCGGAAGGTCAGGCGGAACTTGTAGAGCGAGACGGCCAGGTAGTAGACGCTCGCAGCACCCACCAGCCCGATCATCGTCTCTTTGGTCCACAGCACGCCCGCAACGATGATCCCGAGCAGAACCAGTAGAAAGAATGTCTTCTGGGCCTTGGTCGCCACGACGTACGCCGAGTTCTCCGGGCTCAGCTCAAGCAGCGAGTGCGTAGCGAACTGCGAGTAGTCGTCCTGATAGACCCTCTGCAGCAGATGGTCGATCGAGGACTTCGTGGCCAGCAGCTCGCGAACCTCCAGATCGCCGAGGTACCGGCCCACGACCGACACTTCGTGATCGTCGAGCGGTCGCGAGACCGCCAAGAAGACGATATCGCCGTCGCGGGCGACTGGGATGCAGCGCAGCGCGTTAGCGGCCTGCTCGGGCAGCAGAAGCGCGATATCGCGATCGGGATTGAAGCCGTCGAGGCTGACCCGCTGGACCTTGAACTTCTCCGATAGGACGGCGATCAGGTCGTCCTCGCTGATCTTGCCGCTCGCCACGAGGATCTCGCCGAGCTGGGCACCGGTGCGGGACTGCTCGACCAGGGCTTCCTCGACATCGCGCTCGGTGACGAGACCGAGGCTCGCCAGGAACTCACCCGTGCGCAGCGGGGTCGCCGACGCGGTGCCCGCATCCGCGAACAGGAGCGCGGGACCGCGACTGAACGCCACCGCGATGGCTTCGTGGATCTCGTCGGGCGCGTGCACGGCGAGCCGGATCTCATGCCCCGTGAGCCGCTTCAGGACCTCAGCGGCGAGGGTGTTGTCGATCGAGGTCGCCGCGACCGACAGCAGATTACCGGTCAGCTCGTACGGAATGACCGTGAATGTCCGGCAGATCTCTTCAGGGACGAGACGTTCGATGTTGGGGTTGCGGTGATCCGTCAACCCTCGGTGTACCTGCGGGCCCGTGGTTGTCATGTTCAGCCCCCCGTTCCGAATCGATAAGCGGGCAGCTCGGCAGCGCCTTCGCCGTCAGCTGCATCACCGGGGGCAGCCGCGGCCGGGCGCTTCTTGCGTGTCCGGTTCGGCCACACCCAGTAGATGAACAGCGCCAAGCCGAGGACGAGCAGGGGCACGAGCAGGAACGCCACAAAGACGACAGTGGTCATCACGAGCGTCGAGACCACCCCCACCAGCGCGGAAAAGCCTGACGCTTTGCGGCGCGCAGCAGAATCGACGGACTCCATGGCGCCCAGCTCCCTCAAGTTATTAAAAATAAATACCGCTACCAAGGATAAAGGCGCGTCCACGGCGGTTCTAACGATTTTAGTAGTCAATCGGAACTACTTTTCGGCAAAATAGATGATTTCTCACCCTCGACGGAGCCTACGGCGTTCCTTTCGCGACAGCCAGCCCTAACAGATGTGACCTGAACGTCGTCCCCAGAGGCGAGGTCGGGGCGCCTGAGGGCCCAGTGATGAGCGCCATCGGATCGTCCGCGTGATCCCACCAGACCCATGCCAGATAGCCGATCCCCCGCGCATCTGCCCAGTCCATGTACTCCGTCAGATGGGGCAGGGCCGGATCGTCCTGGCCGATCTCACCCGTCAACACCGGAACCTGCTCTGCTACCGGTGCGATCTCGGCCTCCCAGCAGGCCGCGTCGCTGCATCGCTGGAAGTTGTAGTTATGGAAGCTCGCTACGAGCTGATCGTCATCGGGGCGGTGCTCGAGCCACTGGCTGAGATCGTTGGCGTAGTCGAGCCCGGCGAGCAGGATGGGCTGCTTCGCGTCCTCGTCGCGGATCGCGCGCACAACCGCTGCCATGCCCTGCACGGGATAGGTACGCCCCGTCAGCTCGCTCTTGTCGTCCTCGGCCGGCGCGGCACAGCCGCCGTCGCGCCAGCAGGCCCAGTCGAGCTGGAAGGCAAATGTCGCGGTCGCCTCGTCCCAGCGAGAGTAGGGCTCGTTGAAGGCGTCGAACATGATCGCGGGGTCATCGCGATACTCCTTCGCGATCGAGCGCCAGAAGTCGATCGAGCCGGCATCCGGCATCGCGACATTGCCGAACTCTTCCTCGGTCTCGCGCTTGCGGCTCTGCAGGTCCAGGATCACGACCATGTCGCGCTCGTGGAGCGCCGAGACGAACGAGGCGATCTCGGCGCGGTACTTCTCTGCGGTTCGCTGGTTCTCGGTGTCGCTGACGGGGGCTCCACGGGTGCCGAGCCAGCAATCCTGGTTGATCGGCAGGCGCACGGTGTCGATCGACCAGTCGACCATCGCCGCCGCGATCTGCTTGGCATCCGACGCCGAGGTGATCGAGGAGTAGCCCCAGCCCTGCGTGCAGGCGTACTCGAAGCTTGACCAGTTGACGCCGTGCGGTACCCAGGTCTTGCCCGTCCTGGCATCGACTAAACGGTTGCCTTCGACGCGCGGCTCGACGGGACCCAGCAGGTCGACCGGCGCAGTGGTCTCGGGATCGGACGGATCGGCGTCTCCCGCCTGCCAGACGACGGCCGCTACGGTTGCCACCGCCACCAGGAACGCCACAGCGATGCCCGTCATTCGACCCATGTGGTGCGCTCCTCGTAAGTTGGTTCACATCGTAGAGTTCGTTCATACCTGCGGGTCGCAACGACCCAGTATGGGGCCGAACGACCCCCACGGTGTTGATAATGGTCGAGCACACACACTGACGGGGAGGGAATTGCTGTGAGATCGCCGACGTGCCGCCGCGCCGCCGCCATCCTCACGCTCGTCCTCGCGACAGCGGGGCTGGGCCTGGCAGCGTCGCCCGTCAATGCCGCCGAGTGCCCCGACCAGCTTCCCTCGTGCATCGTCGTCTCGGTCGTGCAGACCGTCGACGGGCGCACCACAGTGCTCAACTCGTACACGGTCTCGCCCAACGACCTCAAGACCTGGTCGGCCGACGAGGCCCCCCTGCAGACTCGCGA
>JBBSSC010000025.1:0-13378 GCA_038242465.1 Propionibacteriales bacterium
CGCGATGCCGACGGCGAGCATCCACCAAGCCGCCGCCTGGGAGTCCTGCATCGCGGGCGGGCGGTAGTCGAACGACACGAAGGCATTAGTCAGCCACACGAGTCCGGGCAGGAGCCCCACGACGAATGCACTCAGGGCCAGGCCTATGCCGAACGTCCCGAGCTTGCTCCATCTGGTGACGACATCGTCTTCGAACGCCCCCTCGGCAGGCTCGAGGACCGGGGCGGCCAAGCTCTTTCCGCTGGTTGGAGGCACCGAGCTTGGCGGGGGGACCGAGCTGATCGAAGGTACCGGGCTTGCCGACGGGATCATGCTGCCGCCGGCCAGCGCCCCGAACATCTCGTGGACAGTTTGATAACGCTCGTCCGGCTGGACCGCCATCGCCTTGTTTACGACTGCGGCGAGGGCAGCAGGAACCTCAGGGCTAATGGCACGCGGGTCTGGCCGCGGGTGATTGCGATGCGCCATCAGCTGGGCGGCCATCGTGCCCTCGAAGGGCGGCGTGCCGGTCAGGCACTCATACAACAGGCAGCCCACTGAGTAGATGTCACTGCGCTCGTCGGCCTTGCCGTCGAACTGCTCGGGCGCCATGTAGTGCGGGGTTCCGGCGACCGTAGCGGTGACATCCGATGCGGCCCGGGCGATGCCGAAGTCGACGATCTTGACTCCCCCGTCTGACGTGACCAGGACGTTGGCGGGTTTGATGTCTAAGTGCAGGATGCCTGCCTGGTGGCACGCGGCCAGCCCCTCGAGAACCCCACGAACCACGATAACCGATCGCAGACTCGGACCCTGCAGAGCCAGCAGGTCCTTGAGCGACGTCCCTTCGACGAGCTCCATGACGAGGTGCGGTGTGATTTCACCATCGCCGTCAGCCATGTGGACGAGGTCGTGCACCGTCACGACATGCGGATGCGAGACACGCGCCAGCGTCGCGACTTCACGGGTGATGCGCCGCATCGCCCGCGGGTCATCGGCGAGGAAGTGCGAAAACCGCTTGATCGCGACCTCGCGCTGCAGCTGGTTGTCGCGCGCCCTGAAGACGACGCCGTGATTGCCTGCGCCGATGCGGCCTAGCAGCTCGAAGCGCTGCTCGACCGGCACGGTTGCTGGCGGTATGTGGGCCGTCGCAACAGGATCTGACATCACGGTGATCCTCCTGCCTCAGGTCGGGGGTACGAACACCCCGACGGGACGTCCTGCAGGACCATTGTCCCTAGTGACTGGTGACGCCGTGAAGATGCACGGTTCCCGCGGTGTCCATTGCCGCCACAACCGTCACACCGGCGAGCGCGATGACGGCTCCGGGACGCAGCATGGTCCAGTCCTCACCGTCGATGCGCTGCCCGTCGAGCATCGTGCCATTCGTGCTGCCGAGATCCTTGATCTCCCAGATCGTTCCTTGCCGACGGATGGCTGCGTGACGGTATGACACCTCGGGCTCCTCGAACCGCAGCGGACTGTCGGGCAGACGACCCAGGACTGTCCCGTCAGGGCTCACAGTGACGGTGCGGCCACCTCGTTCGAGGCGCAGCAGGCTTGCGACATTCATGGTGGGAGCCGAGTCCTGCAGATCCGGCACGAGCGCCGGAAAATTCATCGTCGCCTCGGGATCGATCCGCACCGGCGTGGCCTTCTCGCGCGGACGAGCAGGGGCGTCTGCGGCGACGTCCCACCCCATCGCGGCAGGCTTCGGCTCATTGCGTGCGGGCTCGGCACGACCGCTGCCCCGGGCCGGCGGCACCCAGCCTGAACGCAGGCCCGGATCAATCTCGACGATGACCGTCACGTGGGCCGGGACCGCCCAGCCTGAACGCTCCGCGTGCGCCCGGTACAGCGTCCCGCCGTCGTCGCCGAGGCGTTCCAGATCGCCGTCGGGATCAAGACGCTCGAGATCCTCCGGAGCGACGCGCACCGTGAGCTCACCGAATGCCAGTCGCTCACCGCTCGGCATGATGACGTGCTGTCCTGTCAGCGCGCGGACGAATCGGCGACGCAGCACTGCCGACGAGCCAGTCGGGTACGAGACGAGCCTCGCGGCGACCTCGGTAGCCGCTGCCTTCTTTGAGCTCGTTCCGAAAATGCTCTGCGCGACTCGCAGCGTCCCGTACACCACAGCGACGAACACCACGAGGATCAGCAGGTTCATGGAGAGATTCGAGATAGTGCCCATGACATCATCGTCAGGGTCGACCGTGCCCACAGTCGAATCACAGCGGAACGCATTCCACGAAGGAGCCCCGGTGCTGCACATCGCCTGGTCTGTCGGCGAACTGTATTCCGGTGAGGCGACGATCCGACCGGGCTCCGCCTTCGTCCTCGCGCGACGCATGAACCTCCCGGAGCAGCAGCGGGCGGCCACGGAGACCATCGACGGGACGACGTACGTCTTCGTGCGGCTCCCCTATCTCAGCGATCCCGCGCTGGTCGTCACGGCGACCACGACGCATCCGGTCGTTCACCGCGGGCAGCGCGACAACGGCGCGATCGTCGAGGTCACGACCCCTCTCGGTTCGACGACGCCCGCACCCGGCCAGAAGATCTCGCTGACTCACACGGGCAGCCGCGTCGAGCTGCGCTTCCCCGACCTGACATTCACGGCGGTCGTGGATTTCACGCTCCCGGACATCCCCGACGGCTCGGGCACGATACAGCTGGGAGTCGACTCGCTGCAGCACGATGACGCCTGGCTGATCGCGGCGATTGCAGTGGCGCTCTCGCCCGACAACGGCGTCGTCGCTCACGGCGATCTCAAGCGGGTATTCGCCCTGTGGCGCGACGTCGAGCAGCACAGCGACGGGGCTTTCGACCGCAACGTACTGCGACCGGCGCTCACCTCGCGTGGGCTCGAACCCGGGCCGCGCGTCAATAAGATCGTCTACCTCGTCGAGCGATGCCGACGGACGGCCGAGTTTCCCGCGCACGTGCTGCGCGACGTCAGAGCCCGACTTGCCGCGCTGGGCTAGTCAGCCATCGCGTGCCGTCAGAGTTGCCCGTCAGACGGTCTACTGAACCAACGCTTGCCGGGGCCCAGCGCCACCTACCCAATGATGTGTGCCTTGTTTCCAGGCCACAATAAGGTTCTAGTCACCAGTCGTAGCCGCCGTAGCCGGGCTCTCGCCAGACTGTCACTTGCACGGGGTTGAGCCGTGCGGCGACGGCTTGGTCGAGGGTGTCGTGCCTGCCATCGGTGACCTCCTCGAGCAACCGGTCGACCAGGTGCTCGACCAGATCGAGCGTCACGGTGCATGACACGGTGCCCGTCTGGACGGTCAGCGGCTGCGTGTAGTCGGATGAATATGCGGTGCCGAGCGCCTTGTCGATCACTCTGAAATCTTCTCTGCGGAAGCAGTCCTCCAGGGATGCCCGGAGCCGGAGAAAGGTCATGAGCGCCCGAACCGCCGCACGGTGGGTGCGCCGCTGAGCCATGACCGACGGCAGCCAGGGGGCTGCGACGAATGCCGGCAACACCCTGATGAGCGACATCAGACCCAGCGAGGTCAGCAGAGCATCTCTGCCGAGGTGCTCGCGCTGTCGTTCTAGGTACGCCGCCATCTCGACGCCTAGCCACGGTGCCACGTCGACGGTGGCCAGGAAACGAGCCAGATCGTCCGCGACCTGCCGATAGCGATCTTGGGTCTCTGCAGTGCGTCCATCGCCCTGATCGATGATGAACTGGCGCATAGATGTGGCGAGATCATCTGGTGGTGGCGTGCTGCTGACAATGTCCATGTGGGGCCCTTCATCGGTGGTCCGACCACGCTCGCACGAGGCCACGACAGAGCCGTCTGTCCGGCGATAGCCTGTGGACGGAGACGCGCAAGGATGACGGCTGTGGACACCTGACAGAATTGCCGCATGGATTGGGACCAGCTGGCCGATGAACTCGAAGAGATCGGCATGACTCCGGACTGCCCGTACCGCATAAGCCAGTACCGACGAATTCTCGCCGGCCTGCAGATCGGCGAGCTGGGGCGGGCTGAGGTCATGACCTGCCTGGCGGACGACTTGGAGACGCAAGGGCAGCTCGACGAGGCGCGCGCCATGTATGACGAAGCTCTCGCCGACGGCGGACGTACCGTCTTCGATCCCCACATAGGGCTGCTCAGCGTCGAAATCGAGGCCGGCAACACAGCTCGCGTCGACGAGCTGCTCGCTCGTCTACTCACCCGGAGCCGCGCCGATCAGCTCGGCATCAGCGAGCACGAGTGGATAGCCGAGACGCTCGAAGAAGCCGGCCGCCTGCGCGAGTCACTTCGGTGGTTCACGATCCCGCTGCGCGACATCCAGCCCGGCGACGTCACGATGATGCCCATCGCCTGTCTGAACGGTCGGTGGCGCGTGCGCCGCGCACTCGATCTACCGATCGACGCGTACGACGATGCTCACGCGATGTGGCACAGCGCGAACGACCAGCAGACCAGCAACTAGTAGACGCCGTCAGTCGACGGTAATGACGATCTTGCCGCGGGTATGGCCTTCTTGGCTGAGCTCCCATGCCTGCTGCGCGTCGGCCAGCTCGAAGGTCGCTGCGATCTCGACGGTCAGAGTGCCGTCGTCGAAAAACTGCGCCAGCTGATTGAGATCATCCACATCGGGGCTGACGAAGACATACTGACCGCCCATGTCCTTGACGGCCGGGTTGATGATCGACGCAATGCGCCCAGATGATGCGTCGGCCAGAAGATCGGGGCTCTTGTAGAGGTCTCCCCCGTTGAGGTCGAGCACCGCCGTGACGCCATCTGGTATGGCCTCCCGCACCCGGTCAACGAGACCCTCTCCATACTCGAACGGCTCGGCGCCAAGCTCGCGCAGGTAGTCATGATTGCGCTCCGACGCAGTCCCCAGTACCCGAGCGCCGAGCGACTTCGCGATCTGCACGGCGAACGAACCGACTCCGCCGGAGGCTCCATGGATGAGGACCGTGTCGTCCGGTCCGACGTCGAGCGCATGGACGAGGCACTGAAAGGCCGTGAGCCCGGCGAGCGGGATAGCTGCTGCCTCGGTAAAGCTCGCATTCGCGGGCTTCTTAGCAACTGTCCGAATGGGTGCCGCGACCTTCTCAGCGTACGTGCCGCCTTGCACGGCGTCCTTGCGGACATAGCCGAAGACCTCGTCGCCCGGCTCCAGCGTGGTAACCGCTGGTCCGACCGCTTCGACGACGCCCGCGACGTCCCATCCTGGGATGGCCGGGAAGTACACATCGATCGCGGCGTCCAGTCCCCCGCTGGCTACCTTCCAGTCGACCGGATTCACCGAGGTCGCCTTGACCGCGACCATGACCCAGTCGGGACCGACCTTGGGCTCGTCGACCTCGGCAGGCTCGAGCGCTTCACCATATGAGGAGTAGGTGACGGCCTTCATTCCCTGTCTCGCTTCGGCTCTGTGAACGGCTGCTCATCGGAGTCGATGTCGACGAGCTCGTCGATCGTCTCCTCGATGTCTGGGCCCGTGGTGTAGACGATCTCATCGTCGATGGCGACGTGGTCGTCGGATAAAAGGCGGTGAGCGCCCGATCGCCCGGCGGTCCGGCTGAGGTCGGCATCCATCTGCTCCGCCTCATGTTTGAGTCCTGCATCGCGCAGGACGTCCTCGGCGCGGGAGACGACATCCTTCACGCGGGGATCCTCTGTGACCTTGGTGGCAGTCTCGCGAACGATATCTTCGGCGCGAGCGGTGGCCTGCTGGACGCGAGGATCGTCCTTGACCTGGTTTGCGGTCTGCAAGATCTGGTCGTACCGCTCGCGTCCGGCCTTCGCTCCGAGCACGTAACCGCCGCCGAAAGCGGCGAGGAGGGTCAACTTCTTGATGGGGTGACTGAAGATGCGCATGTCTCACTCTTACCCATCCGGACAAGTGACAAGCGCCCCGCACATGTCAGGTGCCCAGCAGCCCGCGGATGTCGTCGTGGCTCAAGGCCCCAGACAGTGCTGCGCCATCGTCCATGACGGCGTCGAACAGTGCTGACTTGCGGGCCTTGAGCTCCATGACCTTCTGCTCGATCGTGTCGGTCGAGACGAGCCGGTAGACCATGACCGGCCGTGTCTGGCCGATGCGGTGAGCGCGGTCGACGGCCTGCGCCTCCGTGGCCGGGTTCCACCATGGGTCGAGGACGTAGCAGTAGTCGGCCTCCGTGAGATTGAGGCCGAATCCGCCGGCTTTCAAACTGATGACGAAGACGGGGCGTTCCCCCGAGGTGAACTGCTCGATCGCCGCCGGACGATTGCGGGTACGTCCGTCGAGATAGGCGTAGGCGATATCTGCCTCGTCGAGTCGGGCACGGACCCGCTTGAGGTACTTCGTGAACTGGCTGAACACGAGCACGCGGTGACCCTCGGCGGTGACCTCCTGCAGGTGCTCGATCAGCACGTCGATCTTGGCCGAACCGATGTCGTCGTACTCCTCGTCGACCAGCCCAGGATCGAGGCTCAGCAGCCGCAGCTTGGTCAGTGACTTAAGGACTTCGAATCGGTGATCGGACGAGTCATCGGCCAGCAGGCCCATAACCTTCTGCCGCTCGCGCTGCAGGTGGGTCTGGTAGATCCGGGCGTGCTTGGGGTTCAGCGACACCTCCAGCACCTGCTCGGTCTTGGGCGGGAGATCGGACGCCACCTCGTCTTTTGTACGGCGTCGCATCAGCGGGCGGACTCGGCGCTGCAGCAGCTCCAGCTTGTCGTTGCCGTGACCCGACTCGATCGGCCGCTGATAGTTCTCGGCGAATCGCTGGGGATCTGGATAGAGACCAGGCGCGACGATAGACAGCATCGCCCAGAGGTCCATCAACGAGTTTTCGAGCGGCGTTCCGGTGATGGCTAGCTTGAACGGTGCATTGAGGCGCCGGGCGCACTGATATGTCTTGCCCTGATGATTCTTGACGAATTGCGCCTCGTCAAGCAGCAACCCGGCCCACTCGTGAGCCGCGTAGGCATCGTTCTCGATGCGGAACAGTCCATAGGACGTGACGACGACGTCTGCCCCTTCGATGGCATCGGCCAGCTCGCTACCGCGTCGGGCGCGGGTGGCGGATATCGTCGCGACCTTGAGCTCTGGCGCGAATCGCTCGGCTTCGCGAGCCCAGTTGCCGACGACACTGGTCGGTGCGACGACGAGGAATGGCCCGCTGCCGCGTTCGGTTTGCCGGACGATCATGGCGAGTGCCTGGACCGTCTTGCCGAGCCCCATGTCATCGGCGAGGATGCCGCCGAGTCCGTGGTCGGCGAGAAAGCTCAGCCATGCGTAGCCGTCGTGCTGGTATGGGCGGAGCTCCGCATGCAGCCCCTTCGGAACATCCGGGACCGGTATCTCCTCCAACGATGAGATCGCATCGACAGAGGCCTTCCAGGTGCTCGACTGCCGTTCGACCACGCCGAGTCCGACGAGCTCGTCCCACATCCCCGCGTGAAAACGGTTGACCCGTAGGCCTTCGCTGCGGCGGTCAGTGAGCTCGCGGGCCTCCTCGATGAGCTGGCGGAGCTGAAGGACCTCGGGTCGATCGATAGAGAAGTGCGTGCCGCTGAGCAGTACGAGGTGGGTCTCGCCGGCCGCGAGTGCTGCGAACAGTGGCCCGAAATGCACCTGCTCTCCGTCGATCGTGACCGTGACAGCGAGGTCGTACCAGTCGCTCTTGGGATCTTTGCCATCGTCGAGTGAGATGTGGACGACCGGTGCGACGTTCGCGAGGCGGTAGTCGGGGCGATTGCCTGTGACATTGACCTCGACGTCGGCCGATATCAGTGCTGGGACGACGTCCTCGGTCAGCACGACGGCCGGGTAGCCATCGATTCGCGCCTTCGGAGCCAGCGCCGAACGGCCTTCGGAATCAGTCGAAACCGGCAGACCAGGAGGAGGAACAAAAGCTGCCGCCAGTTGATACTCGGCGGCATGGTCGCGGAACAGGTCGCGGCTTGGGCCCCACGGCATCCGGACGGTTTCGCCGTCGACTTCGTAGGCGAATCCCCACTCAAGCTCGGCTGACAGTCCTTCGTGGTTGACCGTCAGCGAGAGCCGCGGTGGGACGACGATCGGGACGTCGATGCGTGGGTCGACGCGCACGGATCCGAGCGCTCGCTGCAACCGAGGGTAGAAGTCGCGCAGGAACTCCGCGGCATCCACCTCAGGCACCCGCACGCCGCGCCGATTCTGCACGAGTGTCCGCAGTGGCCCGTCGAGCGGCTGATCGAAGGGCGCCAACCACAGCTGGGACGGGTGATCGGCGTCCCACGCGGCAATGCCGTGGGCCGGCAGCCCGATCAGCGCCGTGCGTTCGTCGGCTCGCGCCTCGGCGATTGCGTCGTCAGACAGGCTCGCGGAGACCATGAGCCCTCCGTCGTCATGTGGTGTGATGTCGATGCTGACCGTGACTGGCGGATGGACGACCGTCACCTTGCCGCCATTGGGCCCGATCAAGGTCACGCCTGCCTCAGCCATCGCATCGAAGACGCGCCAAGCGTCGCGGGTCAGGCCGCCGAGGTCGATCGTTCCGTCGGAGCGCCGGATGTGGGAGTAATGGCTGCGCACCGCCACCTGGAGCTCGGCGAGAGCATCGACCTGGGGATTGCCGCCAAGAGCGCTTCGCGTCGATCCCTCGACGTCCGACCAGGTCGCGCCGGTCTTGATCCACCTACCCTTGACGCCGCGCTTGAGCGGGCGCGCAGAAAGCAGCGCCTCGCCCTGGTAGTACGAAGGCGCCAGATCGACCTGCAACGCCCAGTCAGTGTTGGCTTGTGCCGTGCCGCCACTGGCCAACGGTGCCAGCGTGGATCGCCATGCAGGTTCGGGGGGTTGCGCCATCCGCCGACTCAGCCATGAGTCTGGCGACCGCGCGGGCGGCGCGACCACGGTCTCTGGTTCGGGGGTCACCGCATGGATCTCGCCCCGTACGGACACGATCAGCGCCACGGCATGCTTGCAGTTGAAACCGACCGGACAGTCACAGTCGGCCACGATTTGCATGCCGCCTGCTCGGGTGGTGCCCACTTGGACCTTCGTGGAATAGACCCGCGGGTCGGTACCTCGCACCGCGGCTCGAATCGAGGTTCCGTCGCGGTCGGTGCTGAGGACCTGAACTCGCCCAGCGTGGGCATATGCCTTACCTCGCGAGATCGAGCCGGAGTCGAAGACGCGACGCAGCTCGGCATCGGTCAGGCAGCTGATCGTCGTCACATTGACGAGGTTAGTTGGCGGCTCCGACAACGGTCGCAGACAGGGACGGTTACGCCGAAGAATCGAGCTCGCCGGCGAGCCGCTCGGCGAGGCCGCTGGCGCGCAGCACCCTCGTCTCGATCGCGGCGCGGACGGCTCGTTCAGAGCCGATCAAGGTCACGGATGTCTGCGCACGGGTGAGCGCGGTGTAGAGCAGCTCGCGGGTGAGCAGCCGGGAGTCGTCGTCCGGCAGCAGCACCGACACGTGCTCGAACTGACTGCCCTGGCTGCGGTGAACCGTCATCGCGAACGCGGTCTTCGCCGCACCGAGGCGCGACGGGGCAAACCGGCGTCGTTCCTCCTCGGCGATGACGACCGTCAGCCCATCGCCCGCCGGCATCGTGATGCCGGTGTCGCCGTTGTAGAGCCGCAAGCCCCGGTCGTTCTCGGTCACGAGCACGGGACGTCCGGCGAACCACGGGCGTCCAAGGGTGTACCCGACGTCTTCATCGAGCCAGCGCTCGACCTGGTCGTTCCACGTCTCGGCGCCGTACGGACCCTCGCGGTGAGCGCAGAGCAGCCGGTGCTGGTCGAGCTCGGCAAGTGCTCCCTCGACATCGCCGACCAAGGCCGCTTCTCTCATCTTCTGGGCGCCCGGAAGCACGAGCTGCTGAACCGTTTCGCTCAGCTTCTCGCCGTCGATCAGCCGGACGCTGTGGTGCCCCGCGCGCAGTACCTCGATCGCGCGGTCTGCGTCGCCGTCGCGGACCGCAGAGGCAAGCGTGCCGATCTCGTCGCCGAAACGGTGCTCGCTGACCAGATGAGCCACGGGCGATGTCGCACCGTCCGCCCAACCGCCGACGAGGTCGCGGAGTACCGTCCCGGCCTCGATGGACGCAAGCTGGTCGGGATCGCCCACCAGCAGCAAGCGACTATCGGGACGGACCGCCTCGACGAGCCGGGCCATCAATGTCAGAGAGACCATCGAGCTCTCGTCGACGACCACGACATCATGCGGGAGCCGGTGGCGACGATCGTGCCTGAATCGGGTCGAGTTGTCGGGCCGGAAACCGAGCAGACGGTGGAGAGTCGATGCCTCAAGCCCCCCGAGCCACTCGCGCTCGGCGGCGGTGAATCCGCCCGACTCGGACACCACGGCAACGGCCTCTTTCATGCGGGCGGCCGCCTTGCCGGTGGGAGCGGCCAGCGCGACACGCAGCGGCGGGGCACCTGCGGCGGTGGCCTGCGAAGCGAGCACCGCCAGCAGCCGGGCCCGCGCCGTGGTCTTGCCGGTGCCGGGCCCGCCCGTGAGGACGGTGGTCCAGCGGCGGGCAGCACCGTCGGCCGCGTCGCGCTGTTCGGCATACCCCTCCCCGGGAAACAGTCGGGCGAGATCGGTCGCGAGCAGCTCAACATCCGGCGTCGGCGGATCGAGCCTTGACCGGCCGACCAGGTCACGACATAACTCCTTCTCCAGCTCGAAGTACCGGTCGAGGTAGACGAGCCGGTGGTCGACACGCAGCACGGGGACGCCCGTGTCGACCAGCGGGCTGCGGGCTACTTCCGCATGCCAGGCGGCGGTATCGGCAGGCCACGGCAGCTCGGGAGTGTCGGCGCCCAGCTCAGCGGCGAGCTCAGCAAGCTCGACGCAGGTCGAGCCGTTGCGCACCGCGCGGACCGTCAATGCGAACGCCAAGCGCACGACCTCGGACGTCTCCCCCACGATGTCGGAGACTCTGCTCGCGACGCGGACATCGGCCGAGGTCAGCACCCCGGCGCGATTGAACTCGGCCAGCATGCCGGTGACTCCACGGGCCAAGCGGCGGTCGTATGGATCGTCGATCTCGAGCAGATCGGTCACGCGGCACCTCCGTCGAGCAGATCGGACATCGCCAGCACGAGGCTCGTCGGCGGATGCCATGCGAACACGCCATAGGTCTGGCCGTTGGCACGCGGCGTGTCGGGCCCGGCCATGCCGCGGACGTAGAGATAGGCGATGCCACCCAGATGTGTGTCGGGGTCGTAGCCCGCTTGGCGCCAGCGCAGGAAGCGGTGCACGACGACGGTGTAGAGCAGTGCCTGCAGCGGATATGTGCCCGACAGCATCGCCGCCGCCAGGCCGTCGGGGTGATAGCCGTCGACGGTGAGCGGCGTGTCGAAGTCGCCCAGCCAGTTGGTCTTGTAGTCCACCACGAGTACCCGGCCGTCGGGCAGACGCAGCGTGAGGTCGATCGAGCCGGACAGGTAGCCCCGCAGCGGCTGCTCGACGAGCGCGGGCGATCGGAGCCGTGCCGCGAAGGCGCGCATCGGATCGTCGGCGGCGAGATGCTCGTCCAGCAGACCGGCAAGACGCCCCAGGCGAGGCTCCTCAGCCGTGCGCGCGGGCGGCCGGTCGCCACCGGCAAGAGGGATCTCGAAGTCGAGCTCGCGCAGCTGCTTGGACGCCAGCAGGGTTTCGAGTGTCAGATCGTCGGCGAGCGGACCGAGCGGCGTGCGATACACCGCGAGCAGTGCGTCGACGAGCGTGTCGACATCGGCATCGACGGGCCAGAAGTCGAGCTCATCCTGCACGACGGCGACCAGCTGGCCGCGGGGATCGCCGCCGTTGACGTCGACCTTCTCCAGCACACCGTGGACGAGGCTGCCGAACGCCGCACCGGTGGGCAGATCGGCCATCGGCGACAGCACGCCGGTGGCGACAGCGGGGACGATCGCGGGCAACTCATCCTCCTCATCGTCCTTGCCGACGTCTGGCGCCTCGCTGCCGACGGCGTGCGCGTCGTAGTCGTCGCGGGTCAGGCCGGTGTAAGAGGTGCGCCGCCAGGTCGCGTCGACCTCCCGATCGAACGTCCGCACCGCCAGCCGCTCGGTGGGCTCGACGGCGGGCCGCGCAGGCACGGCACGGGGTGCCACGCGCTCGATCGTGGGGCCACCCGCGCTCTCCCACAGTCCCAGGATGCGCAGCGACTCCGCATCGTCGAGTGGCGCGCATGTGTCGGGCACCGCCGACTCCCCCGGCCTGCGGCCGAACAGCACCCGGTGCAGCGCGGCGTTCTTGGCGTTCGTGGTGGGCGCCCACCATGCGACGACCTGCGACTGGGCCCGAGTGGCCGCGACGTACAGCAGCCTCAGCTGCTCGCCGCAGTCTTCCAGCGAGGCCTGCGCCTTGCTCGCTCGCCAGGTCGATCCGTCGCGTCCGCCGAGGTCGACGACCCGCTCGGTGCCGTCGTGCAGGCGCAGCACGTTGTCGTCGGGTATCCAGCGGTCGTACAAGAACGGTAGGTAGACGACGGGCCACTGCAGGCCCTTGCTGGCATGCACCGTGACGACCTGCACCGCGGCGGCGTCGCTGTCGAGCCGGCGCGTGCGTTCGACGGCCGCAGCGGTCGAGTCGTCGCGTTGCGCACGCAGCCAGCCGAGCAGCGCGGCAAGACCGAGGCGGTCGCGCAGCACGATCTCCTGCATGGTCTGAGCGATGTGGCGCAGATCGGTCATGCGCCGTCGACCGTCAGGGCGCTCCAAGACGCGTCGCGCGAGCTCACCGTGTCCGGATGTCGCCTCGAAGACCGCTGCGATGCCTCGGTCGCGCAGCAGATCGGCCAGATCGCGGATGCGCGTTGCAACCTGATCGGTCAATGCGTCCGCCTCCGCGACGAGGTCGGCGGGGCTGCGGCCGAAGAAGTCGGTCAGCGCCGCGGCCCGCACCCGCGCGCTGCTCTGGGGACGCTCCATCGCCTCGAGCAGCGTCAGCCATGCATCGCCGGCGGGGCTGGCGAAGACGTTGCTGCCGCCTGCAAGCACCGACGCGATTCCGCCCTCGGCCAGTGCCTGCTGCACCAGCTCGGCATGGCGACCGGTCTGCACCAGCACCGCGACGTCGCCGGCCGCAATCAGACGTCCATCGAACGTCGTCCCGGCGGACAGCAGCTCTCCGATGTCGATCGCGAGGTCCCGGGCGATCCGGTCGCGGGCCTTGGGCGCCGAGACGAGCTTGGTGACGTTGAAGTCCTCGCGCGTCAGCACGCGCAGCCGGAAAGGTGAGCCTGCGGGTGCTCCGGCCAGGCGGCTCTCCTTCTGAGCGGCGTCGACCGGATGAACCACGATTCTCGGGTCTCCCAGCGCGGCTCCGCCGAGCGTCACCCGCAGGGCGTCGACGAGCGGTTTGTCACTGCGCCAGTTGGTCGACAGCGTCGCCTGGTGAGGAGCCGTGTCGGCGGCCGCGAGATATGTGAAGACG
>JBBSSC010000026.1:0-13043 GCA_038242465.1 Propionibacteriales bacterium
ATCGGACTCCGTCAAGCCGAAGCAGCCCACGAGCTCACCGGCACCCATGCCCGGCAGCCAGCGCTGCTTTTCCTCCTCCGATGCCCAGCGCCAGATGGCGTACATCGCGAGCGATCCTTGGACCGAGACCATCGAGCGGATGCCGGAGTCGCACGCCTCGAGCTCGGCGCAGGCGAGACCATAGTCGACCGAGGACATGCCCGGCAGGTCATAGCCCTCCAAGTGCATGCCGAGCAGTCCGAGCCGTCCGAACTCGCCGAACAGCTCGCGGGGGTTCGGCGCGCCGCCTGCCTCGAACCAATCGGCGATGTGCGGCTGTACAAGCTGCGCCAGCATCGTTCGGACGCTGTCGCGCACCGCGCGTTCTTCGGACGTCAGCAGCTCATCGAGCGACAGCGGATCGAGGGCATTGAAGTCGGGCATGAGCACACGCTATCTCGCACACGGCGACGCATTAGACTACTCATGGGCAACTCATCGCACATTCTGGCGGCGAGCACCCATCCTGACCGGAGGCAGCGACGAATGGCTCGTAGGAAGCTTCTCGGAAGGGATAAGGACATGACGGCATCCGCCGCACTATTACAGGTTGCTGCGGCGCCGGCACATGATGCCGCGCCCGACCTCAATGATCTACTTACCCGGGTTGGTCGAGGCGATGAACACGCCTTCGGCGTGATCTACGACGAGCTCGGCTCAGCGGTCTTCGGGCTTGCTCGCCGGGTCATCCGTGATCCTGCGCGCGCCGAAGAAATCGCGCAGGAGGTGTTCATCCAGGTATGGCAGTCCGCTGCGCGGTTCGATTCGGCTCGCGGCAATGCGAAGAGTTGGCTTCTGACGCTCGCCCACCGGCGCGCCGTCGATGCCGTCCGTCACGATCAGGCCGCGACGAACCGCGAGAACAGGTATGACTGGTCGGATGGGCCCGACTTCGACCAGGTCGAGGAGACCGTGACCATCACGCTCGAGCACGAGCAGGTCAAGCGTTGCCTCGATGGGCTCACCGAGCTGCAGCGCGAGGCCGTCAATCTGGCCTATTACCAGGGCTACACGTACGCAGAGGTCGCGACGGCACTCGAAGCTAATCCGGCGACGATCAAGACCAGAATGCGCGACGGAATCGTCCGCCTCCGTGACTGCATGGGGGTGGCAGCATGACCGCCGATCTGCATTCCCTCCTGGCGCCGTACGCGCTGGATGCCCTCGATCCTGAAGAGCGGGGTCGGTTCGAGGCGCACCTTGATCAGTGCGCCGAATGTCAGGCCGAGTTCAGCGGCTTCATGGCCACCGCGGTCCGCCTCGGCGATGCTGTGAGCCACACACCCCCGCCGGCCTTGCGCGGTCGATTGCTGGGTCAGATCGGCTCAACGCCGCAGGAGCGTCCTGTCGTGACGTCTCTGGCCCAACGCCGCGGGCTGCGCCGCAAGCTCCCCCGTCTCGCGATGGCCGCTGCCGTCATGGTCGGGGTTGTCGGAATCGGCGGCTACGCCGTAGAGCGCAATGATGCGCAACACGAACGACAGCAGAATGCCGCGGTCGCCGAGGTGATCGGCGCCCCCGACGTCTCCACTTCGGCCAAGGCCTTCGATACCGGAGGCAGCGTCAGGCTGTTTTCATCGGCCAGCGTCGACGGAGCCGTGATCATCGCCAAGGACCTGCCAAAGCCCGAAGACGGCAAGGTCTATCAGGTCTGGCTCATCGACAGCGCTGGGCCGACGTCGCACGGCACCTTCGAGACCGGAGGGCAGATGGTCATGAAGGGCGTCGCAGGTGCCGATCGAATCGCCGTGACGGTCGAGCCCAAGGGCGGCTCCGACCAGCCCACGTCCCCGCCCGTCGCCACCATCCCCATCTAAAACGCTGACTGGGCGTCCCCCGCCTGCTGACGAGGGGGTTACTGCCCCTTGAGGAGGGGGTTATCCCAGATCCCCACGGCGATAACCCCCTCGCCATGGGGCAGTAACCCCCTCGTCAGCGTTACTGGGCGAAGGCTTCTAGCGGGGGGCAGGAGCAGGCGAGATTGCGATCGCCGTAGGCCTGGTCGATGCGTCCCACCGGGGGCCAGTACTTGTCGTCCGTCGTGCCGGACGGAAAGGCGCCGGTGCCGATGTCGTACGCGTGCTGCCAGTCGAGCAGGGTCCGCATAGTGTGCGGCGCGTTGACCAGCGGGTTGTCGCCCTTGGGCCACTCCCCCGCAACGAGCTGATCGATCTCGCTGCGGATCGCCAGCATCGCATCGCAGAAACGATCCAGCTCGGCTAGGTCCTCGGACTCAGTCGGCTCGACCATCAGCGTGCCGGGCACCGGGAAGCTCATGGTCGGGGCGTGGAAGCCGTAGTCGATCAGTCGCTTGGCGACATCGTCGATGCTGATGCCCGCAGCCTTCGTGAGCGGACGCAGGTCAAGGATGCATTCGTGCGCGACTAGGTCGTTGTCGCCCGTGTATAGCACTGGGAAGGCATCTTCGAGACGCTTAGCGATGTAGTTGGCCGACAGCACTGCGACCGAGGTCGCATCCGTCAGACCCTCGGCGCCCATCATCGCGATATACGCATACGGGATGGGAAGGATGCCCGCCGAGCCGTACGGAGATGCGCTGATCGCGCCGATGCCCTCGCGCTTACTCTCGATGGGGTGCAAGGGGTGGGTCGGCAGAAACGGCACGAGGTGCTCCGCGACCGCGACCGGACCGACGCCCGGACCGCCGCCACCGTGCGGGATGCAGAACGTCTTGTGCAGGTTGAGGTGCGAGACATCGCCGCCGAACACGCCGGGCTGGGCATGGCCGAGCAGCGCGTTGAGGTTGGCGCCATCGACGTAGACCTGGCCGCCGTGGCTGTGCACAATCTCGCACAGCTCGGTGATGCCGTGCTCGTACACGCCGTGCGTCGACGGATACGTCACCATGATCGCGGAGAGGTCGTCGGCATGCGCATCGCACTGTTTGCGTAGATCGTCGAGATCCACCTCGCCCTGATCGGTCGACTTCACGATCACGACGCGCATTCCGGCCATGACGGCCGAAGCGGCATTGGTCCCGTGTGCCGAGCTGGGGATCAGGCACACATCGCGATGATCGTCGCCCCGGCTCAGGTGGTAAGCCCGGATGGCCAGCAGACCCGCGAACTCACCCTGCGAGCCGGCATTCGGCTGGATCGAGACGCCGGCATAGCCCGTGACCTCGGCGAGCCAGCCCTCGAGCGACTCGATGAGCTCGATCATCCCGGCGGCATCAGCGGCCGGTACGAAGGGGTGCAGGTCCGCGAAGCCCGGCCAGCTGATGGGCTCCATCTCGGCGGTCGCATTGAGCTTCATGGTGCACGAGCCGAGCGGGATCATGCCGCGGTCGAGCGCATAGTCGCGGTCGCTGAGCCTCTTGAGGTAGCGCAGCATCTGGGTCTCGCTGTGGTGCTCGTGGAACACCGGATGCGTCAGGATCTCGTCGGTGCGCAACAGCTCGGCAGGCAACGTCGCGGCGGCGTCGTCAACTCCGGAGACGCCGAAGGCATTCCAGACCGTCTCGATGTGGTCACGCGTCGTCGACTCATTCGTCGAGATGCTGACGTGATCGGTATCCACCAGGCGCAGGTGCAGACCCGCCTCGCGGCACTTGGCGACGATGCCCGCTGCACTGCCGGGAACGGCCGCGACAACCGTGTCGAAGAAGCCCGTCGAGGCGACGTCAACCCCCCCGGCCCGTAGACCAGCAGCCAACAGGCTCGCCGATGCATTGACATTGGCTGCGATCTTGCGCAGGCCGTCGGGGCCGTGGTAGACCACGTACATCGACGCCGTCACGGCGAGCAGTACCTGCGCGGTGCAGATGTTGGATGTCGCCTTCTCACGGCGGATGTGCTGCTCACGGGTCTGCAAAGCTAGCCGGTAGGCCGGTCGCCCCGCACTGTCGACAGAGACGCCAACAAGGCGGCCCGGCAGATGACGCTCGAGCCCTGCGCGCACGGCCATGAAGCCCGCGTGTGGTCCGCCGTAGAACATCGGGACGCCGAATCGCTGCGTCGAGCCCACGACGACATCAGCACCCAGCGCGCCCGGCGATGCCAGCAGGACGAGTGCCAGCGGATCGGCGACGACGACCGCCAGTCCGCCCGTCGCATGGGCCGCCTCTATCGCGGCGCGTGGATCGACAATCTGGCCATCGGCACGCGGGTAAGCGATGATCACACCAGCAGCCTCTAGATCCGGCACCCCGCTGGCGAGATCGGCTTCGAGTAGCTCGATGCCGAGCGCCTCGGCCCGGGTGTGCGTCACGGCGAGGGTCTGCGGGAGCAAGCCGGCATCGATGATGATCGGCAGCGCAGCCTTGCCCTTCGTCGCGCGGCGAATCAGCGTCATCGCCTCGGCGACCGCGGTGCCCTCATCGAGCAGCGAGGAGTTGGCCGTCGGCAGACCCGTGAGATCGGCGATGACGGTCTGGAAGTTGAGCAGCGCCTCAAGACGTCCCTGCGAAATCTCGGGCTGGTACGGCGTGTAGGCCGTGTACCAGGACGGATCCTCGAGCACGTTGCGGCGGATCACGGCCGGTGTGATGGTCGGGTGATAGCCGAGCCCGATCATCGAGACGCCCGGATTGTTACGGTCGGCCAGTGCCCTCAGCGTCGCGAGGGCTTCGGTCTCGGTCTTGGCGGCAGGCAGGTTCAACGCCGAGGTACTGCGAATGCCGGCCGGGACGGCCGCCTGCATCAGCGCCTCAAGGGAGTCGTAGCCGATCCGGCGGACCATGGCGTCCCGATCGGATGCGGTGGGTCCGATGTGACGGCTGGCGAATTCGTGAGACACACGATTTTCAGGCACGGGAAGCTCCGAGGGTAGAGGCGTCGACTGTCGCCTCCCCTTCTGTCGCTTCGCCATCAGCGGCGGTACTTCAGAATTGCCTCGTTCGCGTGGTCCGGTGCCTGAGAGATTCCGGGGAGGAATTGCCCCTTCGGCGTCGCTGGGCGATCTCTCCCACGCGCGGTCGATAGCGATACAAGCCTACCAGCGGTACACGGGCGGTCGCCAAAGCGCCGCCGCAATGAGATCAGGACGTCAGGCGTGCACGGCGACGTGCGGAGAGCTCGTCGTCGGCAGCGGGGATCTGCACGGCGCGCTCGCTGGGCAGCTCGTGCAGGGAGCCTTCGATCTCTTTCCAGACGCCGCCGATCGCGATGCCGAAGACGCCCTGACCGCCCTGCAGCAGGTCGATAACCTCATCAGCCGAGCGGCACTCATAGACGCTGGCGCCATCGCTCATCAACGTGACCTGGGTCAGATCGTCGGTACCGCGGACGCGGAGGTGGTCGATCGCGATGCGGATCTGCTGTAGCGATACGCCTGCATCGAGAAGGCGCTTGATGATCTTGAGGAGCAGGATGTCCTTGAACGAGTACAGCCGCTGTGTGCCCGAACCGGTGGCCGAACGGACGGTCGGATCGACCAGACCGGTGCGTGCCCAGTAGTCGAGCTGGCGGTACGTGATGCCGGCCGCGGTGCAGGCGGTGGGGCCGCGGAAGCCCGCGTCTTCGGGCAGGGGCGACACATCATCGCTGAAGAGCAGGCCCTGGTCACTGGCCTGTGCTGCCGCTTGGTGCTTGGCGGTGGCGTCGTTGTCGTGCGACTCGATCATCCGGATTGCCTTCCAAAGCTGGTATGGGGGAAGACTACCGCGACGGAACTACATCCGTGTACCTTCGGCAGCACTCTCAAGGTAGAGGTGAGAGTTTGACCGGTCAACGACCGAGCGTGGGTGTCGGCGTGTCGATTATCTCAACTCTCACTTCAACGTTGAGAGTTTGCCGTCATCAGAGGCGTGGTGCGATTCAGCCGAAATCCTCGGGCTCGACGTCGTCGAGAAATTCCCGAAACTTCTCGACCTCTTCGTCTTCATCGGTCGTGGACGCGATGCCGGCCTGGTCGAGGACGTCTTCGGTACATACGATTCGTGCTCCTGCCCTCAACGCCAGTGCGATCGAGTCCGACGGGCGGGCCTCGACCTCAGCACCCGAAGCAAATGCCAGCGACGCGAAGAACACACCGTCGTGCACGTCGATGATGCGAACCTCGGAGAGTTCATCGCCCAGGGCTTCGACCAGATGCTGCATCAGCTCGTGCGTCAGCGGCCGGGCGGTCTCGGTGCCCTGGTGTGCATAAGCGATAGCGGATGCCTCGACGGCACCGATCCAGATCGGCAGGTACCGGCTGCCCTCGACCTCGCGAAGGAGGACGAGAGGCTGATTGGTCGGCATCTCCACACGGACGCCCACGACCTCGAGCTCACGCATGGATCAGCCCCGCAATCGGCTTCTGACTAGAACGGACTGAAGACGCACTGACAGCGCCGCGAGGCCCGCCACGGTGCGCTCGGCGGCATCTTTGTCGAGCTGACGAGCGCGCGGTGTGACTACCTGATCGAACAAGGCAACCTCGCGATCGGCGGCAGCGCCGAAGATCCGCAGGTGCCGCGGCTCCAGGCCGAGCTCGGCGAACTCCCCCACGATCGCAGCGATCTGAAGCGCTGTGGCGTCGTAGTACGTCTGGGTAGGTCGGCGTGTGATCAGGCCGAACTCCTCGATCGCGTCGAGAGTAGCCGAGTCGATGCCGGCCGAATCCAGCAGATCGTCGCGGGACAGCCGAACGCTGCCGGACCCCTCGAGGAACGTCGCCTCATCGGGCAGTCCGTCTTCGGCAAGGCTGAGGTGAGGGATGCGCGTAGTGGCGCCCTGCTCGGTATCGGGCACGACACCGCGATCCATCTCATCGAGGATCTGCCGGATGTGCCCCAGTGGCCAGAACTTGTCGCGCTGCTGGCGCAGGATGAAGCGCAGTCGTTCGACATCGCTGAACGAGAACTTACGGTAGCCCGACGGGGTACGCTCAGGCTCGAGCAGCCCCTCAGACTCGAGGTAGCGAATCTTGGTGATCGTCAGATCGGGGAACTCCGGCAGGAGCTCGTCGAGCACCTTGCCGATGCCGAGCCGCGACAGCTCCGGCAGTGGCTGAGTCATACGCCTGCCTTAGGCGCGCCAGCGAAGTAGATCAGCCGGTACTTGCCGATCTGCACCTCGTCACCACCCGAGAGCGTCACCTCGCCGTCGATGCGGTCTCGGTTGACGTAGGTGCCGTTGAGGCTGCCCAGATCTGTGACGGCGTAGCCAGCTCCGCTTCGGGTGAAGGTGCCGTGACGACGCGACACGCTGATGTCATCGAGGAAGATATCGCTGTCAGGGTGACGCCCGACCGAGACGCTCGGGCTGTCGAGCAGGAAGCGCGCTCCGGAGTCGGGACCCCTCTGTACGAGCAGCATCGCGCTGCCCGCAGGAAGGTTCTCGACCGCCGACACATCAGAGGCCGACATCTCCTCGGTATCCGCATCAAGGATGGGGATGTGCGTCGTGTGATCGGAGACAGGTTCAGGCGCTGAGGCGCGAGTTTCAGACGGTACAGCGTCGGGCTCGTGGTCCGGCGTGGACATCGGCTTCACTCCTGTGTGCGGTCGACCTAGACAAGGCGTTGAGACTTCGCTCCCAACCTAGCACCCGCATGCGGACGGCAGATGCGAGTTGGTGAGGCTGTCAGTCGGAGGTGAGTGCTGTGTAGGCCTCGGCCTCGATGAGCGAGGACGTGGGGTCTTCTTCGGTGGGACGCAGCTTGATCAGCCAGCCCTCACCGTAGGGATCGGAGTTGATGACTTCGGGACCGCCGTCGAGCGCGTCATTGCGGGCCACAATCTCTCCACTGAGCGGGGAGAAGATGTCACTGACGGACTTGGTCGACTCGAGTTCGCCGATGACGGAGCCGGCTTCGACCCGGTCGCCGACCGCGGGAAGCTCGACGTAGACGATGTCGCCGAGCTGATCCTGCGCGAAGTCGGTGATACCGACCGTGGCGATATCGCCGTCGAGGCGCACCCACTCGTGCTCTTCGCTGTAGTACAGATCCTCAGGGATCACCGCGGTCTCCTTGCCAAAGTCATGAACTGGGTCGAGCGTACTCGGGGCTCTGTACGTCTGCCAGGGCGGTGATTGTGACCTTGTCCATCTCGGTCACAAATGCTGATCCGCCGCGGTTGGCGACGCGGTCGATGAGCCCGCCGCGAAAGCGTACCGCCTCTGCCAGATCCTCGGCATCGCCGATCGCTTCGACCCGGTACGGCCGCTTGATCTGCCTACCGCCGACGCGAATCTGACCATCGTCGTCGAGGAAGTACGTCTGCGCGACGACCCGCGCCACGCCATTGATGACGATCGCCTCGGCACCGGCATCGCGCAGCTCTGCGATCGCGTCGAGCAGCTGCGGGGCGTCGATACCGCTGTCAGGATCGTTGATGACCAGCTCGATACCGGGTCCGGTAGCGCCCACCGTGCCCGCCAGGATCGCAAGTTGTTCGGCCCTCTGCTTGGCCTGCTCCTTGGCGCGCTCGGAGCGACGTGTGCTGTCACGCAGTCCGTTGCGGGTCGAAGTCAGATCGTCGATCTGGGTCGCGAGACGTTCATTCGCGACATCGAGCGACTTCAGCAGCTCGACGAGGTCCTCACCGCGTACGGAGGAGTAGTCGTCCTTGCCCTCGTCGCCGATCTGCACCGTGATTGCGAATGCGAGACCACCGATCAGCAGTGCCACCACGATCCTAGAGAGGCTGGGCCGCGCGAGATCGCGCCAGCCCTTGCGAGGCCGGCCGTGTGCGGGTGCCGGGTGCTCAGGCATGGAAGATCCGTCGCCTGATCGCTGCGGCGTTGGCGAAGATGCGGATGCCTAGCACCACAACCACGCCGGTCGAGAGCTGGGAGCCGACGCCAAGCTGGTCGCCGACGTAGACCATGAATGCTGCGATAATGACATTGGAGATGAACGACACGACGAAGACGCGGTCGTTGAATCGCCGCTCCCCCAGCGCTCGCAGCGCGCCGATCACGGCATCGAGAGCCGCCACAATGGCGATCGGTAGATAGGGCTGCAGGCCCGTCGGCAGCGTGGGCTGGAAGATTAAGCCTGCGATCACGCCGACGGCGAGTCCGATCACCGGAATCATTCGTCCCCCTCGATGGCCTTGGCGTGCAAGATGGTGAGTCGTTCCTTGGGCGCGGCCTCGACCATCAGCTCGTCAGATCCTGCCATGTCAAAGCTCACCTCGTCGCGCTTGCTCCGCGCCTCCCACTCCCGTCCGACGACAGTCTGGGAAAAGCGCTCCTCCAATGACTCCGCATCTCCCAGCGCAATGATCTCGTAGGGAGGACCGACCGGATCGTAGTTGACCTTCATGATGCCGGCGGCCATCCGGATCGACGAGAGCGAGCCGATGCGCTTGCCGTTGACGGCCACTGCCTCGGCACCGGCATACCAAAGGCCATTCACGAGTCTTTGCAGATCGCGGTCGGCAATCACGTTGGGCAGGATTCTTCCCTCATTGATGTCGAGGCGGATACCGGGGCCTTTGGCGCCGCTGTCTGCCGTCAGCACACGGAGCTTCTCGAAGGCGGGATCGATAACATCAACAGATGCTTTGAGCTCGGCGACCCTTTCTCGCAGACGCTCAGCGGTAATCTCGCGCTTGGCGAGGCTCGTCTTGCGCGCATCGACATTGTTGATGAGCGTCTCGCGCTCCCGTTCGCTGGTCGGACGATCGCTCTGGGTCTGGATAGCCGCGATGGCCACGAGTAGTGCGAAGAGTCCGAGCACCGCCCCCGTCAGAACGGTGTTGAACTCGCGGGACTGACCGTACGGTTCGGTCCGGACGACGTAGTAGTCATCGTCGAGCGCGGTGTCGGCTATCTGCTCGAGCAGGCCTTTCGCCTCGTCTTCAGGCGTCCGCGGATCGGACATCATCTGCTCCGGGCAACTCGAGGCGTCGTGGCCAGGAGGCGTCGCACCTGCAAGCCATAGAGGAGGCCGCCCCACCAGTAGAGCGCGACGCCCCAGACCGTGAACGCCCAGCCGAAGACATTGGCCAGATCGGCCACGGTGCCGGTCGAGTCGCCCAGCAGCAGCAGCGGGAACGCATAGAGCAGGCTTGCGGTCGCGGCCTTGCCCAGGAAGTGAACCGGCAGTGAGCTGTAGCCGCGAGTGCGCAGGAATGGCACGAGGCTGAACAGGAACACATCGCGCAGCGGCAGGATCACCGCGAGCCACCAGGGGATGATGTCGCGGAAGCCGAGACCGATCACGACGGCCAGGATGTAGAAGCGGTCGGCGACAGGGTCGAGGATCGCGCCGATCTTGGAAGCCTGGTTGAGCTTGCGGGCGAGCTTGCCGTCGAGGTAGTCCGTGATGCCGGAGATCATCAGCACCAGGAGCGCCAGACCATCCTTCTCAGGACCCAGTACGAGCCACAGGAACACCGGCACCAGCAACAGCCGGACGAAGCTCAGAGCATTGGGCACAGTGATGATGCGCTCGTCCACTCGTGCCTCCTTGCCTGGTGCAGATGCCCCGCCTGCCACAGACAGACTAGGACATGGCCTTGCGATGTCCCGGGCGGACACGGTACGACAGACCTATCCGGGTGACCACAGGGTGGGCGCACCCGTTGCGTCGGGGAACACGACTGACAGACTGTGTGTTGAACACTGTATTGAACGAATGCACACAGAACATTTCAGGGCACGACGTGCCCCACTCCCTGAGGAGGATCGTGGCTGTTTACACACTTCCGGATCTGCCGTACGACTACGGCGCACTGGATCCGCACATTTCGGGCAAGATTATGGAGCTTCACCACTCGAAGCACCATGCTGCCTACGTCGCCGGCATCAACCAGGCCCTCGAGCAGCTCGAAGAGGCTCGTGACAAAGAGTCCTTCGGTAACATCAACCTGCTGGAGAAGAACCTCGCCTTCCACCTGGGTGGTCACATTAACCACTCGATCTTCTGGAAGAACCTCTCACCCGAGGGGGGCGACAAGCCGACCGGTGAGTTGGCCGCAGCGATCGATCAGGACTTCGGTTCATTCGACAAGTTCCGCGCGCAGTTCGAGGCGACGGCTCTGGGCCTGCAGGGCTCCGGCTGGGCCATCCTGACCTGGGACTCCCTGGGCAAGAAGCTCGTCGTCGTGCAGCTATTCGACCAGCAGAATAACATCCCGGCCACGCTGATCCCGATCACACAGCTGGACATGTGGGAGCACGCGTTCTACCTCGACTACCTCAACGTCAAGGGCGACTACGTCAAGGCGTGGTGGAACATCGTCAACTGGGCCGACGCTCAGGAGCGCTTCACCGCAGCAACCTCCGGCGGCCAGATCATCTTCTGATCTGATGCTGGTCCGATCTGATCGGATGGCAACGGCGGGACCCTACTGGTTGGGGTCCCGCCGTTTTCCATGTGCGGCCAGATCTTTCAGACGCGCATTATAAGCATCGAGCACGGCGTCCTCATTGCGGTCCTCGGCGCGGTCGAAGCGTTTGGCCTCGCGGGCGTCGGAACGGAACCACTGGAACAAGATCGCAATCATGACAAGCAGCAACGGGACCTCGCCCGTGGCCCAGGCCATTCCGCCGCCGAGGTACTGATCCGCCAGGAGATCGGTCTGGTATGGCCGGTCGAGCGTCTTCCAGTAGTCGAGGGCGAACACCGTGTTGGACGACATCACGGCGACCGCGAAGAAGGCGTGGAACGGCAGCGTCACGAGCAGGACGCCGAAGCGTGCGATCGGTGCGAGAGCCCGCGGAGCGGGATCGATGCCAATCAAGACGTAGTAGAACAACGTGCCGACCGCCAGGAAATGGATCTCCATGATGGCGTGGCCCCAGTGATTGCTCATCAGGGTCTCGAACAGGCTCGTGAAGTACAGGCCGTAGAGGCTGCCCACGAAGAGCACGGGGCCCACGATGGGATGCGTCACGAACTGCGCGAACCTCGACTGTAGGAAGCCCAACAGAAGCGACCGCGGCGAGACCTCACCGGGCTGGCGCGGGCCGGGCAGCGTGCGCAGCGCCAAGGTGACAGGGGCGCCCAGGACGAGGAAGATCGGCGCGACCATCGACAGCAGCATGTGGGAGGCCATGTGCGCGCTGAACAGGACGTGCGAGTACTCCCCCAGGCCGCCGAATGTGGCCCACGCGATCGCGAGCATGCCCGCGAGCCACGAGATCGTCCGGCCGACAGGCCAGGCATCGCCGCGGCGGTGCATCGCCCAGACGCCGCGCAGGTACAGCGCGGTGCCGAGAGCGACGATCGCCAGACCGACGCCATTGCCCGACCATCCCCACGCCAGCCGAAGGAGCGTCGGGGCGTCCGGCATCGGGCCGCCGAGCAATTTCTCGACGGGCGTCTGCAGGACGTCGTCGCCGACGGGGGTGGGCGTGCGAGACAGTGCGACCGCGAGACCCATCGCGATGGCCATCACGAAGACTTCGGTGATCGCGAGGCGCAGGAAGCCGCCGCCAGCGGCGACGATGCGGCGCCGCTGGGTGAAACCGAACAGGCCGAGGACTATCAGCGCGATGACCTTGGCGACGACCAACTGCCCGTACGAGCTGTTGAAGACATCGTCGATCGACAGCAGCCGGACCATCGCGTTGACGATGCCCGACGCCGCTACGATCACGAATGACCACAGCGCGAGGACCGAGTACCGCTCGACCGCAGCGGGCAGTCGCTTGCTGCCGTTGATCGCGACCCATGCCAGTGCCGCGAGCCCGCCGACCCAGATCGTCGCCCCGAGGACGTGCAGGTACAGGCTCGTGGTGGCAAGGGTGTGCGAGCCGGATGAAGCGGCGTGGCCCGTCAGCGCGATAGGTCCGAGCGTTGCCAGGCTGACGCCCAGTACCGCAGCGAGACCGCGGACTGACAGCGTCCACCGTGCCGCCACAGCCACGACGAGCGCGCCGAAGGCTTGGACGAGGATCGCCCGGCCGTCCGTGGTGCCCGCGTAGCCCGTGAGCTCGCGGAAAGAAAGATCGAGGATGCCCTTGCCGAACAGCTCGCCCGTCTTAGGCAGGAAGTAGAACGCGCTCGCCACAGCCCACAAGAAGCCCCAAGCTGATGCGAGCCTCACAGCCCGCACGGACCGCCCCTCGACCTCACCCTGCGTGGTCGGGAGCAGAAAGGCG
>JBBSSC010000027.1:0-12801 GCA_038242465.1 Propionibacteriales bacterium
CTACCGCTTGGTGCAGTTCCTGACCGTCGGCGAGAACGTGCTGCTCGCCGCGGAGATGCGCGGCGTCCGCGCCGATACCCAGGCCGCGGCAGGCGCGCTGAGTCGCGTGGGCCTCCAGCACATCTCGGTGGACCGTCTCCCGGCAACGCTCTCGGGCGGCGAGCAGCAGCGCGTGGCGATCGCCCGCGCGCTGATTTGCGGCGCCGAAGTCCTTCTGGCGGACGAACCGACCGGAGCACTCGACGCGGGCAACACCAAGGTCGTCACCGACGTCCTGGTGAGCATCGGCACCCGGGAGGGCCTCGACGTGGTCATCGCGACCCACGATCCGCTCGTGGCAGCGAGCGTCGGCTCCACGCTCGTGCTGGCGTCCGGTGACCTGTCCGTCGCCGGGTGACCGCGCGATCGATGGACCTGCTGATCATCGTCCGCCTCGCGAAGTACCGCTGGCGTCAGCTCGTCATCCTGATCGTTCTGGGATGTACGCTCACCGCGGCCGTCATAGGCCTGGCCGAGCTCCGAAGCAGCTCGGCCGCCGCTCTCGAGGCATCCGTGGCGGGCGAGCAGGCCGGGCTGCCGTACGCAATCCAAGGGGCAGATCCTGCGGCGCTGCGCACGCTAGATTCGCTGAAGGATCTCGCCGCCGTCCGTGACACGCGGACCGCGGCCACGGCCGGCGCGCGCGAGGTGCCCGCACTCCTGCGAACGGCACGCACGCCGGGTCTCCCCCTCGGCAGCCTCATAGAAGGGCGACGCGCCCTCGACGCGACCGAAGCCACGATCTCGGAGTCGGCCGCAGCCGGCCTTGGTGTGGCTCTCGGCGACAGCGTCCGCCTCGAATCAGAAGGCGCGCCGCAACAACGTGTCCGGCTCGTGGGTCTGACGGTCAATCCGGCCGATGTCGACGACAAGCTCGTGGTGACAATCGATCCAACCTTGGCGGCCGATCAGGTCACGGTGTGGCTGAGCCCCCGCGATCCGTACTCGATCGAAGCCCTGCGACCGCCGCTCGACTCGCGCGCTCTGACGTACCAGTCGGTCGGCGAGCTCGTGAAGGTCGCCGTGCGCAGCCAGCCGCAGGCGCTCTCCGCCCTCAAATACGTCCCGGCGGGGCTCGCCGCGCTCCTGATCGTCCTGATGGCAGGCACACTCGCAGCCCTGTTACCGACCGCCCGTGCAGATGCCGAGAGCCTCACCGCGGCTGGGATGCCCCCGTATCGCGCATGGCGAAAGCTGACGGGCCTCGCCTTCGGCGGCATTATCCTCGGCGAGCTGGCAGGGGTCGCAATCGCTACCGCCATCCTGATGTCGTTCAAGCGGCCCATATCGAGCGGTTTCGGGCAGCGCTGGCTGGGCGTCGATGTCCCGTGGGTCACGGTCTTCGCGCTGATCGTGGTCAGCGGCCTCCTCGGCGCCGTGGCGCGGCCGGTCTCGATCGGCGCAGCCCGATTGTTCCGCTGGCTCTCCGTCCGGACGACTTCGAGGCTTCGTGCGAGCTATATCGGAGCCGCAGCGGCTCTCGTGGGGGCCGGGCTGCTGATCATCGCGACGATCGCGCGACTGCAGACGCCGCCCGCCCATGCTTCGAATATGGCGCCCGTCGGTGCCGTCCTGCTCGCAGCAGCGCTGCCCGTCGTGATTGTTCCGGCCATGCACCGCGGTCTTGGGCGCGCGACGCAGGCCGTGGCACGCCACCTCAACGCCGGCCTCATGATCGTCTCCACGGTCGTGATCGTCATCGCCATCCTGACCGGCGGCTACGCGGCTCGCGCGACGCACAATGCGGTCGTCAACGAGGGTCTCTCGGGCGCGCCCCAGCCCGCAGGCTCGTACCTCGTGACCGAGATCCCGAACGATGCAGCGGCGACACTCACGCAGATCTACAAGAACGCGGGCGGGCATCGACACGAGCAGTACGACCTGCCCGACGAACAGTCGTCCCGCGTGCGGGTGACAGGCACGCGGCTCGTCCGCTGCATGTCGGAGGCCGGCACGCTCAACCCCGACGAGCAGCCGTCAGATTGCTACGCGCAGAAGACGTACTCGCCGATCAACACCATCGCGCTCTCCCGCGACTCCAGTTCGAGGGCACTGGCCGACCCGGGCCTTGTCCAGAAGGACCACGTCGGGCTTCTCGTCTTCTCAGGCACGGCGCCGGAGGCCGTGAGTATCGCCGATACGTCTGCCCGACCCGACCGGACCCTCGGCGGAAATATGCCCGGACTCGTCCTACCACCCGATGGCCCGGTCGCCCAGACAGCAGACGGCACGCAACCCGGCGCCTACGACGACCAGCGCTCGGTGGCCGGCGCAGTCACGCTCGGGGGCACTGTGGCTAGCACCGTTCATCGGCGGCCTGGCAGGCTATGTCGTGCTGTCGATCCTGTTCGTCAGGGTCCCGCCGCGGGTGGGCGAGTGAAGGAGTGCGCAGGCACTCATGGCCCACTGCCCGAATCGTCGGCGAGGCGAGTGATCGCCTCGGCCAGATCGCCGGCGATGACGGTTGCGTAGCCATCGACGGCCTCACGGGCGATGCGGTACTCGTCGGCGTACGAGAACGAGAAGCTCTTGTTCGACTCGATGCTGGTCGCGAGCCTCGTGGCCTGGTCGATGACGTACTGGAGCGCGCCGGCGACGTTTGCCGCCAACTGCTCCTGCCCTTCGGGTACCTGCACTGCGTCGAAGTCGTCGCGCGCCCGGATGAAGGCCGGTATCAGCTTCTGGCGCACGGCCCGACTGTTGTCGAGCAGCCCGAAGCCGACGAAGTCCGTGGCTCTCACGCCCAGCGCCTCGCGCGCCTCGGCGACGAACGCCAGCGCAACATCCGCGCGGTGAAGCTCACGCATCAGCTCCCGATACGGCTTCAGGAACGTCTTCTCGGCGCGCCGCGCCTCGGCATACCGCGCCGAGCGTTCGATCCCGTAGTCGCTCGTGGCCTCCAGCTCGGGCGCGTCCGCCAGCGCCCGCTCAACCACGCCCCGCAGCTCGCCGGGATCCGCGGTGTCAGCGCCGGCAACCGCCGCCACGACCGTCGAGCGAAAGATCACGACGTCGCCGAAGAAGCTGTCGCCCACATTGTCCGCCTGGACGACGAGATCGGCGTTGCGTTGATTCTGGACGATGATCAGTGCGCCCACGAACGCCACCAGGACGAGCGTCACGACAACCGGCACGAAGACCAGCACCCGCCGCCCCGGAACGCTCATCCCGCACCGCCTCAGTCGTTGATGTGTGGCTCTACCTCGTGCAACCGCAAGCCGTACGACAGCGCATCGACGAGCGCCTCCCATGAAGCCTCGATCATGTTGGCGCCAACCCCCACGGTCACCCAGACGTCCTTGCCGTCGGACGTCTCGATCAGCACCCGCGTGATGGCATCCGTGCCGTGTCCCTGGTCGAGGATGCGAACCCGAAAGTCCGTGAGATGGAAACGCGCGACGTCGGGGTAGACCTGCTCGATGGCCTGCCTCAGCGCGTGGTCGAGAGCGTTGACCGGACCATTGCCCTCTCCGATCACCGCGAGGCGCACTCCCCCGGCCAGGAGCTTGACGGTAGCCTCGGCCACCGCCGACTCGCCGCGCGACGACTCGGCCAGCACACGCCATGACTCGACCTCGAAGAATGACGGCCGCGCGCCGTCCATCTCCTCGGCGAGCAACAGCTCGAATGACGCGTCCGCGGCCTCGAACGTGTAGCCCTGCTGCTCCATCGCCTTGACCCGGTCTGTGACGCGCGTCAGCCGTTCGGCATCGCCGGCCAGATCGTATCCGAGCTCCTTGCCCTTGAGCTCGATCGTCGCGCGGCCAGCCATCTCCGAGACGAGCAGGCGCATGTCATTGCCCACGAGCGTGGGATCGATGTGCTGGTACAGATCGGCGTCGACGCGGATCGCGCTGGCGTGCAGGCCCGCCTTGTGGGCGAAGGCCGACATGCCCGTGTACGGCTGGCGTGCATGCGGCGGGTAGTTCGTGATCTCGGAGATCGCGTGAGAGATGCGCGATGCATCGGCCAGATGGCCCGGCGGCAGCAGCGACATCCCGAGCTTAAGCTCGAGGTTGGCTACACAGGTGACCAGATCGGCATTGCCCGTGCGCTCGCCGTAGCCGTTGATGCAGCCCTGCAAGTGTGTGACTCCCGCCTGGACGGCAGCCATCGAGTTGGCGACCGCGCAGCCCGTGTCGTTGTGCGCGTGGATGCCGAGACGCGCGCCCGTCGTCATGACGTCCTGAACGATCTCGGTCACCCAGTGCGGCAGCATCCCGCCGTTGGTGTCGCACAGCACCGCGACCTCGGCGCCTGCCGCGGCGGCCGTGCGGACAACTTCGAGCGCATAGTCGCGATTGGCGCGATAGCCGTCGAAGAAATGCTCCAGGTCGACGAAGACCCGCTGGCCTTCTTGACGCAGATGCGTCACGGAGTCGCGAACCATCGCAAGGTTCTCGGCCAATGTCGTCCGCAGCGCGAGCTCGACATGGCGATCATGGCTTTTGGCGACGAGCGTCACGACCGACGCGCCGGACTCGCGCAGGGCCGCGATCTGGGCGTCGTCCGCAGCCGCAGAGCCTGCCTTGCGAGTCGAGCCGAACGCAGCGAGCGTCGCATGCTTGAGATCGAGCTCCTTGGCAGCGAGCTGGAAGAACTCGGTGTCCTTGGGGTTCGAGCCGGGCCAGCCGCCTTCGATGTAGCCGACGCCGAGATCGTCGAGGTGACGCGAGATGTGCATCTTGTCCTGCACGGACAGGTTGAGACCCTCTTGCTGGGCCCCATCGCGCAACGTCGTGTCGTAGACGTGGAAATCGCTCACCTGCTGCCGCCCTGGGTTGGCTGCGTCTGCGTTCACTACTTCGTCCTTCGTTTCGGTCGGCATCTCGTCGGGCAACAAAAAAGCCCCCCAGGGAATATGGGAGGCAGCGCATCGGGGCTAGATATCAGTCCCCGGTGCGCCCGTCGATAATGATCGAGATGCTCTGCATGGGCCCAGTCTAGACTGGGTGTACCCATGACCGCCAGACCTGTCCCGCTCTCCGCCCGGCCAAGTGCCATCTATGCCGTCATGACCGCCGAGGCGCTCGACGACGAGGGCCTCATCCCTCCGCCGTCTCCCGAGCTGATGCGCCACTACGGCACCTTCGAGACCTCGCTCCTGCGGCTGCAATCGCGGCAGCACCAAAAGCTGCTGATGCGCACCTCCGACGTCGAGAGCGCCGCCTTCACGCAGCGCGATCTCCGCATCGAGGCGCTGCGCCTGGCCGAGGCGCACGACGGGGTGGTGATCGACCTGGGCATTCCCCGCGTCGTCGAGGGACGTTCCGACGATGTCTCACTCGCCCATGCGACCCAGTGGTACGTCGTCGACTACGAGCGAATCGAGTCCGAAGAGCTGCGCACCATCGGGCTGACGTCATTTGGTCTGCCGGAGATTTCACTCCGCGGTGTCGACCGCAACGGGCATGCGATGTTCAGCGCCGTGCTAGCGGGGCTCGTGCACCGGCTCGTCGCTGAGTGGCCAGCCAACGATCCCGTCGGACGCGCCACCGTGACGTTGCGCGATATCGCCTACGGTCTGGGCGACTCCGCTGCCGCGCACACTCCCAACGACCGCACCATAGGGGTGTCGATCGACTACGCCGACGAACTGCTCATCGTCGAGATGCTGGGAGACCCAGCCCACGAGCTCTTCGCGCCCTAGACCTTGGTGGGCGGTGCGCTGGCGCCGCCCCCGCGGGGTTAGAGGGGGCGGCGGGGGGCGAGGTTGGCGAGGGCCTCGGGACGCAGGATGGCCTCGAGCTTCTCCGGCGGCAGTAGCCCGCGTTCCAGCACGAGCTCGGCGACGCCGCGACCCGTCGCGAGTGCTTCCTTGGCAACATCGGTCGCCGCCTCGTAACCGATGTACGGGTTGAGCGCCGTGACGAGCCCGATCGAGTTCTCGACCTCGGTCCGCAGGAGTTCGACATTGGCCGTGATGCCGTCGACGCACCGCGAGGCGAGTACGAGGATCGCCTCGCGGAGTCGCGAGATACCGGCCGACAGCGAGTAGCAGATAATGGGCTCGAAGGCGTTGAGCTGCAGCTGGCCGGCCTCGGCCGCCATGGAAACTGTGATGTCGTGCCCGATGATCTGGAAGGCGACCTGGTTGACTACCTCGGGGATGACGGGGTTGACCTTGCCCGGCATGATGCTCGACCCCGCCTGGACGGCCGGCAGGTTGATTTCGTTGAAGCCCGCACGAGGGCCCGACGACAGCAGCCGCAGATCGTTGCAGATCTTCGAGAGCTTGACCGCGACGCGCTTGAGCGTGCCTGACAGCTGCACGAATGCGCCGCAGTCCTGCGTCGCCTCGATCAGGTCGACTGCGGTCTCAAGCGGCAGCCCCGTGAGCTTCGCGAGATTTCCGCACGCGAGCGGGACATATCCGGCCGGGGCATTCAGCATCGTCCCGATTGCGGTGGCCCCGAGGTTGATCTCGTGCAGCAGCATCACCGCTTCACTCAACCGCGCCCGGTCCTCGGCGATCATCAGCGAATACGTCCGGAACTCCTGACCCAGCGTCATCGGCACGGCGTCCTGCAGCTGTGTGCGCCCCATCTTCAAGACATCGTGGAACTCATCGGCCTTGCGCGCGAACGAGTCCTCCAGCACCTGCATTGCCGCTAGGAGGTCATGGGTTGCGAGGATGATAGCGATCTTGATCGACGTCGGGTAGACATCATTCGTCGACTGGCTGAGATTGACGTGCTCAGTGGGATGGATGACGTGATAATCACCCTTGGCGTGCCCCATCAGCTCCAGCGCCCGGTTGGCGATGACCTCGTTGGCGTTCATATTGGTCGAGGTGCCGGCGCCGCCCTGAATGACGTCGACGACGAACTGGTCCCTCAGCGCACCGCCGCGGATCTCCTCGCAGGCGTCACGGATCGCGACGTAGCGTTCGTCGTCGAGCAGCCCGAGATCATTATTGGCAGCAGCAGCGGCCTGCTTGACTGCCGCCACGGCCTCCACGAGATATGGGCTGACCCCGATCGGTATCCCCGTGATGGGGAAGTTCTCCAGCGCACGGAGCGTGTGCACGCCCCAATATGCCTCGCTGGGCACCTCACGATGACCGATCAGATCGTGCTCGGAACGGACGGCTTCAGACATGGACTCCCCTGGGTGTGACTACGTCGCACCCAGTGCATCACACCTAGACGGTGTCGACCCGTCGGAGCCAACCGTGGCGGTCTTCCGCCCGTCCGTACTGGACGTCGACGAGCGCCGAACGGATGTCGGTCGTGACCTTGCCGGGCTGGCCATCGCCACTGACAGCCTCGCCGCCATCCCACTTGAGGGACGCGACGGGCGTCACGACGGCGGCGGTTCCGCACGCGAAGACCTCGGTGATCGATCCGTCGGCAGCCCCTTCGCGCCACTCGTCGATCGAGATGCGACGCTCGACGACCTCGTGGCCAAGATCGCGTCCGATCTGCATGATCGAGTCGCGCGTGATGCCCTCGAGGATGGATCCCGACAGCTCGGGCGTGACGATCGTGCCATCGGACCGCACGAAATACAGGTTCATCCCGCCGAGCTCTTCGATCCACTTGTGCTCGACCGAGTCCAGGAAGGCGACCTGTGCACATCCGTGCTCCGCGGCCTCCTGCTGGGGCAGCAGGCTGGCGGCGTAGTTGCCGCCGCACTTGGCCGCCCCTGTGCCACCTGCACCGGCGCGCGAGTACTCGCTGGACAGCCAGATCGAGACAGCCTGGACTCCCCCAGAGAAGTACGCTCCCGCGGGCGACGCGATGACGGAGTACGTCACGTGCTGCGAGGGCCTGACTCCCAGGAAGATCTCGGAGGCGAACATGAAGGGCCGCAGGTCCAGGCTCTTCTCACCGCCGGCCGGGATCCACGAACGATCGGCCTGGATCAGAGACTCGATCGAGCCGAGGAACCAGTCGGTGGGCAGCGCGGGCAGTGCGAGACGATGCGCCGAGCGCTGCATGCGCTCGGCATTGGCCTCGGGGCGGAACAGCCACACCGAACCATCCGCATGGATATATGCCTTGAGACCCTCGAAGATCTCTTGCGCATAGTGCAGGACCGCCGTGGCGGGGTCGATCGACAGCGGCCCGTACGGGACCACCCGCCCGTCGGCCCAGCCCGTTTCGGGTGTCCACTCGGCCAGGAACATGTGGTCGGTGAAGTAGTTGCCGAAGCCCGGATCGGCGAGTATCGCAGCGCGCTGCTCGTCGCTCTTGGACACCTGGCTCTGGGTCAACGTCGCGGCGAACGGGTTGGAGGTCATGCTGGTCACGGTATAACTTTCCTGGTTCGTGGGGGTATGGGCCGTCGTTAGACGACCGATACACCTGCGGCTGCGCCCAGTCCGTCTGAAACGCGCTGCGCGAGAGCCTCACCCACCTCCTCAGTGGTGCGGTTGGCCCCGGGTCCCGAAGATTCGGCACGCTCGGCAATGTCGGCCTCGACGGCTGCCGTGATCTGCGCGGCGGCCTCGGGGAAGCCGAGGTGCTCCAGAAGCATCCCGCCCGAGAGGATCGCGGCGGTAGGATCGGCCTTCGACTGACCCGCGATATCGGGCGCAGAACCGTGGACGGGCTCGAACATGCTCGGCACCGAACGGTCGGGGTTGATGTTGCCGCTCGCGGCCAGGCCGATTCCGCCCGTGATTGCCGCGGCCAGGTCGGTCAGGATGTCGCCGAACAGATTGTCGGTCACGATGACGTCGAAGCGGGACGGATCGGTCACGAAGAAGATCGTGGCGGCATCGACGTGCAGGTAGTCGACCGAGACATCGGGGAACTCCGGCGCGATCGCGTCGACCGTGCGGGTCCAGAGATGCCCGGCGTGCACGAGAACGTTGTTCTTGTGGACCAGCGTCAGCTTCTTGCGCGGGCGAGCCTGCGCACGGGCGAAGGCATCGCGGACGACCCGCTCGACGCCGAAGGCCGTGTTGACGCTGACCTCGGTCGCGATCTCGTGCGGTGTGCCGACCCGCAGCGCTCCTCCGTTGCCGACGTAGGGCCCCTCTGTGCCTTCACGGACGACGATGAAATCGACCTTCCCGGGGTTGCCGAGCGGGGTCGACACGCCGGTGAAGAGTTTGGACGGACGCAGGTTGACGTAGTGGTCGAGCGCGAATCGAAGACTCAGTAACAAGCCGCGTTCGAGGACGCCCGACGGAACGCTCGGATCGCCGATCGCGCCCAGGAGAATCGCGTCATGTCCCCGGATCTCTTCCAGGACTGTCGCAGGCAGCGTCTCACCCGTCGCGTGCCAGCGCTTCGCACCGAGGTCGTAGTCGGTCGTGCTGAACGAGATGCCATGGGCAGGCGCGATGACGTTGAGAACCTTGAGTGCCTGTGAGGTCACCTCGGGGCCGATGCCGTCACCGGCGACGATTGCGAGCGAGAAAGAACTGGTCATAGTCGCCATCCTACGATTGACATCTCAGGATGTGAAACTTCGATCCCAAGATATGAGAAGTTGGCATGAGATCAGTTGTCGTCAGGTCGATCGGCCAGCTCGATCTCGAGCCACGGAGCCTCATCGCGCAGATGCGCCGGTCCCCACTCCATCAAATGCTGTTCCATGATCTGAATCCCTTCGGTTGAACGTACGGACGGTGGCGCGAGGTCCGGCGCCTCCAGTTGATGGAGGAGTCCGCCGTCCAGCACGCCACATATGTCCGGGATCACCAGAAACGTGTTCTCACAAGTGAGCGATCAGATCATGCTGTTTGCATTCAGATCAGCAACCCTGCGGCGGAACGGCGGGCCAACGCCGAATCTCCGCGGCAGGGTGTAGCCCTAAGAGGCCCTGCCGCGGCAAGCGATTACTACGAGCTGCTTGCGCATGGTGCGCCCAGCGTACGCCTAGCCAGACCGATTGCGCGAGCATTTCGAAGGCATGTCTTAGTCGTCGAGACATCCATTCGGCCCGGCTCACTCGAACCGTGGAAGACTGGGGGCTGTGAGCGCACCCGCCGAAGTACCCGAACTTGTCTCACGCACGTTGGATCTGTCGCGCCAGCGAGGATTCATCACGTCGATCCGCAACGAGACCGGACGTCTGCTGGCCACCCTGGCGGCGTCCCGCACCGGAACGCTGGCCGAGCTGGGCACCGGCTGCGGTGTTGGATCGGCGTGGCTGTCCAGCGGAGCGCCGAAGGATGCACGCGTCGTTAGCGCGGAGCTGGATCCGGCGCTGGCCGGCGATGTGCAGAAGATCTTCGCCGACGTGCCGAATGTCGATGTCATCGCGGGCGATTGGTCGACCCTCGAGAAGTATGCGCCGTTCTCGCTGCTGTTCATCGACATCCGCGAGGTGATGGAAAGCCGGGACGTCATCGCGGGCCTGCTCGAGCCAGGCGGTATCGCCGTACTCGACGATTTCACGCCGTCTGCGTTCTGGCCCCCTATCGTCGAGGGCCGCGTCGACACGGTGCGCGAGCACTGGCTGACCGATGAACGCTTCGCGGCGGTCGAGATGCTGATCGACGTCAACGCGTCTCTCATCATCGCGACCCTTCGCTGACCTTTCCTGCAGTCTTCGCCTGCACGAGTGGCAGGAAGAGCTGCACGATGGGCCCGATCGTCACGGCGTACAGCACTGTGCCGACACCGACGGTCCCGCCGAGCGCGAATCCGATCACGAGCACCGTCACCTCAATCACGGTGCGCCATAGCCGGACGCTGCGCCCCGTGATTCTCACCAGGCCGAGCCAAAGGCCGTCCCGTGGGCCGGGACCGAGGGCCGCGCCGATGTAGAGCGCCCCCGCGAATCCGTTGCCGACCACTCCCCCGACGAGCAGTAGAATCCTGAGCCACATTGCATCGGGTTGCATGATCACCGCGATGCCGAAGTCTGCGGCCAAGCCGATCACGATGACGTTCAGCACCGTCCCGACGCCTGGCATCTGCCGCAACGGTATCCACAGCAGCAGGACGAACGCGCCGGTGGCGATGACGACCTGACCGAACGACAGGCCGACATGCTGGGTCACCCCCTCATGGAAGACATCCCACGGGTCGAGTCCGAGCGTCGACTCGACCAGCATCGCCATCGTGAATCCGTACAGGAACAGCCCGATGTTGAGCTGCACGAGCCTGGCCCACAGCGCGGTCACTGCTGGAGCTCGCGGTCGACCCAGGTGCCGAGCTCTTCGCGATGGCTGCGCGGCAACGGGTTGGACCCGAGCCCATCGCGCGCGACGAGGCGCGCTAGCCGTGTAACCACGACGATCAACAACACCAGCCCGACCAGGGCGAACACCATGTCCATGTATTCATTATGGGCGCAGATTGGCCTTTATCTCTATAGCCAATTATGAAAGAGTGGACCTATGCCTCCCGCCCTTTCTGCCCACCGTCTGGCGGATCTCATCGGCCTGCTCGATGGTTCCGGTCCGGCGTACCGCGAAATCACCGACCGAGTGCGACTGCTCGTGGTCGACGGACGCGTTGCCGACGGCAGCAGGCTGCCCTCTGAGCGCGAGCTCGCCGCAATTCTCGGCGTGAGCCGCACGACCACGACCAGGGTCTACGCCGAGCTGCGGGAGTCGGGCATCCTGCACTCACGCCAGGGCTCGGGCAGCGTCGTCCGCATTCCGCTGGCCGCCTCCAGCGCCAGCAGCCTCATCGTGACACCCGACGATGCGGGCACGATCGCGCTCACCTACTCGGCCCCGTCGGGAACCCCCGGCATCGCGCGCGCCTTCGAAGCCGCTGCTGCGAAACTGCCGGGTCTGCTCGCCACGACGGGCTATCTCCCCGATGGGCTGCCAGTGCTTCGGGAGATCCTCGCCCAGCGGTACGCCGACGGCGGACTGCCCACTGACCCCGAGCAGATCGTTGTGACGAGCGGTGCGATGGGAGCCATCTCGTTGCTGGCACGATCGCTCATCACCGCTGGTCAGAGGGTCGTGGTCGAAGGCATGAGCTATCCCCACGCTCACGAGTCGTTCACGGCAGCGGGCGCGCGGCTGTCCGCGCTACCGGTCGACCGATCGCCGTGGGACGTCGATGCGCTGGCCTCGATCCTCGAGGGCTCTGCACATCGCGCCGCATACTTCATCCCCGACTTCCACAACCCCACAGCAGCCGTGATGGACGATGCCGAACGTGTGGCGTGGGCCCGCGAGCTGCGACGCCACGACGTCGTGCCGATCGTCGACGAGTCGCTGCGCGAGATCAACCTCGACGACGTCGAGCTGCCGCCCGTGTTCGCGACCTACGATCCCCGAGCGCTCCTGATCGGCTCATCATCCAAGTCTTACTGGGGCGGCCTGCGGGTCGGCTGGATCCGGGCGCCCCGCGATCTTGTCATGCCGCTCGTGCAGGCGCGGATGATGGACGATCTGGGCACGTCTGCCTTCGACCAGCTCGTGCTGGCCGAGCTGCTGACCGAGGGCGGACAGACCGCTGCCGCTGGACGCGCGCGACTGAGGGCCGGGCGTGATCACCTGCTGGCCGAGCTCGCGCGCGAGCTCCCCGAAATCCATGCGCCGTGCCCAGCCGGTGGTCTGAGCCTGTGGGTCACCCTCCCCGATCGCAGCTCGTCGCGGCTGACGGCCGCAGCGTCCCGGCACGGACTGCTGCTGACCCCCGGGCCGAGGTTCTTGTCGCGCGCAGGAGCGGCCGGCGAACGCCATCTGCGCCTCCCATACACGCAGTCGCACGAGGTGCTGACGGATGCCGTCGGGCCTGAAGCTCGCCTACGACGACATCAGCGGACGGAGCGCCACAGCACCCGCCCCGTCGCGCGCCGGCACGCTCGAGCTCATCGCCTGACGTTCGCGAGCCC
>JBBSSC010000028.1:0-12801 GCA_038242465.1 Propionibacteriales bacterium
TACTAGCGTCGCCGCGTCCGAGGCGGTCATCCGCAACTCGTTACGCACCCACGTATTCAGGGTCGACGCGCCATCGATCTCATAGGCTTTGGTGGTCTCAATCTCGGCCAGGCATGCAGCCTTAGCGGCATCTAACGCGTCTTGCGCGATTTGGATCGCGCGGACCTTCTCACACGGATCACCCAGCTCGAGTACCCGCGCAACGGTGCGCAGTGCGTCGAGAGTGGGTGCCGGATTCATATCTCCAACCTAGTCGAACACGCATTCGATGACCAGTGGATAAACCCTGTGAATTCAACGAATTATCGCCAGGTGCAGCGTCAGTGGCATGGTCTAGAGTCCCGCCCCCGAGCTGCCATGTCGCAGGACATCGGTGACACTTCGTCCGCGAGGCTCGAGCGGCGTCTGCCAATGAGCCCCAAGGGGCACAGTCCCCATGACTGACGAAACGTCACCAATGTTCCGGGACATGACACGCCATGATCCGGAGACGCAGCATCAATCCAGATAGGTAACGGCCGACTCGATCGGTGCACGATTCGAGGCGAACTGCGCGGTCGGATGCTCCGGGTCCGGAAAGCCGAAGGCGATGCCGCACACGATCTTGCGCTGCTCGGGCAGGCCGAGGTGCTCCCTGAGCGCGGGGGCCACCTGGGCCAGGGCGGCCTGAGCGCACGTCCCCACGCCGAGCGCCTGGGCGGCCAGCATGAACGAGTTGACGTACAGGCCGCAGTCGATCGCTCCATAGACCCCGAGATCGGCTTCCGTCGTCACGATCGCGATATGCGGGGCGCCGAAGAACTCGAAGTTGCGCAGCATCTGCATCGCCGATGCCTCGCGATCGCCCCGCTCCACACCCACGGCTTCGTACAGCTGCCAGCCGACCTCCTTGCGCCGCTCGTCGTAGATACCGTCATATTGCTGCGGGAAGGCGAAGTCCGGCTGGGCGGGCTGACCGAACGTCTCGATGACTGCCTCGACCAGCCGCTTGGACAGCTCGGACCTGGCCTCGCCCGAGACGATGACGAGCTCCCACGGCTGCGTGTTGCACCACGAGGCGGTGCGTTGCGCTGCAGTCAGGATGTGCTCGATGGTTTCGCGTGGCACTTCGTCATCGAGATATCCACGGCAACTGCGACGCCCCGCGAGCAGCTGTTCTAGCATCTCGAAGTCGCTCATCCTCATCACCCTCATCGCCCCCGGAACTTTGGTGCGCGTTTCTGCATGAAGGCCGTGGCACCTTCGGCGAAGTCATCCGTCGTGAACAGGGCAGCCTGCCCGTCGCGCTCGCGGTCGAGCGCCGCGTCGAGGCCGCCGAGCGTCGCTGCCGTGATGGCCTGCTTCGTGGCGCGGTAGGCAACTGCGGCACCCCCGGCCAGCTGCGTCACGATGCGGTCAACGGCTTCCTGGAACTCGTCGTCGGGCACCGCTGCATGGATCAGTCCCGAGCTCGCCGCGTCGGTGGCCGGGAGGCGTTCGCCCAACAGGGCCATCGCGGATGCGCGGGCGCGCCCGACCGAAGCGGCCACGATCGCCGTGGTGCCGCCGTCGGGCATCAGTCCGATGTTGACGAACGGGAGCAGGAAGTAGGCCGACTCCTTCGCGATCGTGATGTCGGCGGCCAGGGCGACCGAGCAGCCGAATCCCGCTGCCGGTCCGTTGACCGCCGCGACGACCGGCGCCGGACTCGCGACGATCGCGCGGATCAGTCGATTGGCGATGTCCATGGGCTCGGTTCCGGTGAAGGTGCCGCCGAGCCGCGCTCCGGTCGAGAAGGCCCGCCCCGCTCCGGTGAGAACGATAACGCGCGTGGAGTCGGCGGCATGCTCGATCGCGTCTGAGGCGGCGTCGAGCATCTCGCCGCTCACCCCGTTGAGCCGCTCCGGGTCATTCCACGTGATGGTCAGGACGTCGTCGAGCGTCTCGACCGTGACGGCTGCGGGCATGAGTTCTCCTGAGGATCGACCGGCTCACTTACCGTCAGTATTGACGGTAAGTGAGCCGCGCGGCAAGATCGATCCCATGTCACTTGCCGGAAAGACCCTCATCATGTCGGGCGGAAGCCGCGGAATAGGCGAAGCCATCGCGGTCCGCGCGGCGCGAGACGGCGCCAACATCGCCCTGCTCGCCAAGACAACAGAGCCGCATCCCGCGTTGCCCGGCACGATCTACACCGCAGCCGCTGCGATCGAGGCTGCCGGCGGCAAGGCCCTGCCGCTCGTAGGTGACATCCGTGACGACGCCTTCGTGCTCGACGCGGTCGCGAAGACCGCCGAGGCATTCGGCGGGATCGACATCGTGGTCAACAATGCGTCCGCGATCGATCTGTCCTCGACCGAGGACGTGACGATGAAGAAGTACGACCTCATGAACGACATCAACACCCGCGGCTCGTTCCTGCTCGCGAAGTCGTGCATCGCACATCTAAAGGCTTCCGACAATGCGCACATCCTGACGCTGTCGCCGCCCATCACGCTCGATCCCAAGTGGTTCGCCTCCAACACGGCCTACACGATCGCGAAGTTCGGCATGAGCCTGGTGACCCTGGGACTCAGTGAAGAACTGCGTGAATACGGCATCGCCGCGAACTCACTGTGGCCGCGCACCGCGATCGACACCGCGGCCGTGCGCAACGTCGTTGGAGCGGGGCTTGTCACACACTCTCGCAAACCAGAGATCATGGCCGATGCGGCCTACGAGATCCTGATCCAGCCCAGCCGCGAGTACACGGGCCAGTTCCTAATAGACGACGACGTCCTGGAAGCTGCGGGAGTCATCGACTTCTCGGCCTACCTCAACGGTGGCGAGGAGTCCGATCTCGCACTCGACTTCTGGGTCGAGCCCAAGGGTCCCCACAATTCGGGGCTCTCGTTGCACTGAGTCGCACTGGACCACACCCAGCTCTCGTCGGGTCTTGTCGGCTCGGGATCCACCTCGTAAGTTGAGGGGATGTCCCTCCCCGACGACACCCGAGAGATGGCGATCTCGCGCAGCTTCGATGCTCCACCCGAACTCGTCTACCGCGCCTTCGTCGAGCGCTCGCTACTCGGCCAGTGGTTCGGTCCCTTGATGTTCCCCGTGCCGATCGACACGATCTCGGTCGATGCCCGAACTGGTGGCCACTGGCGCATGACCATGGTTAACAAAGACGACCCCTCACAGAAGTCGCCCATCGACGCGACGCTGACCGAAGTCGTCGAGAATCAGCTCATCGCCGGCTACGAGATCGCCACCGGATTCCCAGGACTGGCCGACGGCACGAGGCTGTCGCTTTCACTCGAGTTCGTCCCTGAAGGCGACGGAACCCGGCTGGAGCTGCGGCAGGGACCGTTCACCGACGATCTCGCGCAGCAGAGCATGATCGGCTGGAAGCAGTCATTCCACAAGCTCGAGGCACTGCTGGCAACGCCGGCCAGATTCCGCACCATGTCCAACCCGACCAAGGACGACCGGCCATGAGTACCGACAGCCACATCACGATCACGCCATTCCTGTGGTTCGACGACAATGCTGAGAGTGCTGTCCAGCGGTACCTCGAGATCTTCGACACCGCCGAGATCCTCAGCCAGCAGCGCGGCCCAGACGGCGTGCTCTTCCTCGCCGAGATCAGCCTCCAGGGCCAAAGACTGACGCTGCTGAACGGCGGGCCGACCTACCGATTGACCGAGGCGTTCTCGCTCGCCGTGAGCGTCGAGACGCAGGAGGAGGTCGACTCGATCTCCGCTGCCCTGATCGAGGGCGGTGGCCGCCAGAGCCAGTGCGGCTGGCTCGTCGACGCCTTCGGCCTCAGCTGGCAGATCGTCCCGACGGCGCTGCCCCGGCTCCTCGGCGATTCCGACCGTGAAGCGGCAGGGCGCACGCAGGCAGCCATGATGCAGATGCAGCGCCTGTCCATCCAGGGCCTGCAGGACGCCTTCGACGGTCGCGCCTGACTGATCCGGCGCGGCAACCGTCCTGACGAACTAGTCATTCAGGACCAATTTGGCGTGTCCCGCAGCAAACTCCCACGAAACTCTCGATCCGCTCGTACCGTCGAAAGAGAAGGAAGGTTGTGTAGGGATGAGCGTGTACTTGTTCGATATGGAGGGCCAGGCAGTCGCCTTCCGTCGTTCGTGGGCCGATCAGTACTTGTTCGACCTCAACGGGAACTGGATCGGCTGGTGCCCGTGGGACGACAATGACGCGGTCGACCGCCGCGGTCAGTACCTAGGCACCGTCGTCGACGACCGCATCGTCCGTCGCAACGACCTGTGTGAGCGCCCCTGCTCGGTCACGCCGGCCGATCCGGGCCGGGTCGAGCCGACCGGACGCCCGTTGGCACCGCACGACTTCCCCAACCGCTTCGCCTACCAGGACGTCACGATCCGACATCACACCTGACGTCGTCAGAGGTCGTTAATCTCGACCTCAGCGTGGGCACCCAGGGCAAGGGTGCGGCTCACAGTGCACAGTCGCTCTTCAGCCTTGACGATCGCATCGGGCAGCAGCTCCCGTGCCCGATCGCCGTCGGCTCCCTCGGGAAAGGCGACATCGAAGATCATCCGCAGGTCGACCAGGTGGTTGCCCTGCTCGTCGCGGATCTTGTCGGCCCGCGTACGGACATCGAAGGTCTCGGGCTCGGCGCGTCGCGCCACGAGCGGATCGACCGTCAGCGCGGTGCAGCCGGCCAGCGCCACCAGCAAAAGCTCGACGGGCGTGAAGTCATCGGTCGATCCGTCGCCGATCGACAAGGTCGTGCCACGGACATTCGTCGCGGTGTAGCGGGACGGAGCAGTGCGGGTCAACTCGACGCTGCGCTCGGTGTCGTCGCCGGCCATGTCAGTGCGCCTCACGAACCGGCAGGCCGAGCTTCTCGACGGCCGCGTCGTACAGGTGGACCACCTCGCGGCGGATGTCCGCGCGCTCGACGACCGGTCCGAGCCACGCGATCGTGACCGAACGCGTCTCGCCGTCGCACCCGACATCCCAGGAACCGCCCGACGAGTCGAGGCCTGTCATGGTCGCTTCGATCGCTGCGGGCTCGGCATAGGCTCTGACGATGGCAAGGCTGTCATCGGTGTGATCATCGTTCATGTGGTGGAGGATCGAGTCCACCACCTCAGCAGGAAATATCCTCATGGTTCGACGCTATCCCCTCATCGTCAGGAAGTGCGAGGACCGCCGACGTCGCGAACACTGAACACATGTCCCCCACCCGCAGCCTGGTCACCGGCGCCACTGGATACGTCGGCAGCCGACTTGTCCCCCAACTTCTCGAAGCGGGTCACGAGGTGCGCGTTCTGGCCCGCGACGAGCGCAAGGTACGCACACACGAGTGGGCGGACGACGTCGATATCGCGGTGGGTGACGCCACCGAGACGGCCGACGTCCGCGCCGCCATGGAGGGCATCGACGTTCTCTACTATCTGCTGCACTCGATCGGTACGGGTGGCGACTTCGGCGCGACCGAGAAGGACATGGCGCAGCGATTCGCGGACGAGGCGAAGCGGGCCGGCGTCCGGCGCATCGTCTACCTCGGTGGGATGATCCCCGACGATGAGACCCTGTCGGAGCACCTCAGTTCGCGCGGCGAGGTGGGCGACGTCCTGCTGGGCTCCGGCGTTCCCACGGCAGTCCTGCAGGCCGGCGTCATCATCGGCTCGGGATCGGCGTCATTCGAGATGCTGCGGTATCTGACCGAGCGTCTGCCCGTCATGGTCACGCCCAAGTGGGTCAACACCCGCATCCAGCCCATCGCGATCCGCGATGTGCTCCGCTACCTCGTCGGCTCGGCGCAGCTGCCTGCGAGTGTCAGCCGGCGCTTCGACATCGGCGGGCCGGAAGTGCTGACCTACCTCGATCTGATGCAGCGGTTCGCCGCGATCTCGGGTCTGCCAAAACGACGCGTGCTTAAGGTTCCTGTCCTGACGCCTGGCCTGTCGAGCCACTGGGTAGGCCTCATCACCCCGGTGCCGGCAAGCCTCGCCCGCCCGTTGGTCGAGTCGCTGCGCAACACCGTCGTCGCAGGCGACACTGACATCTCAACGTATGTGCCGACCCCGCCGGAAGGGCTGATTGAATTCGACCGATCGGTCGAGCTCGCGCTGACCCGGATCCAGGATGTCGAGGTGCCGACCCGCTGGGCGTCCGCAGCACCAGACGATGCGCCGGGCGAGGGACTGCCCACGGATCCGGACTGGGCCGGCGGGTCCCTCTACAAGGACGAGCGCGTCCGGGAGGTGAGCGCCAGCCCCGAGCAGCTGTGGGCGATCATCCAGGACGTCGGAGGAAGGACCGGTTGGCACTCACCCGCTGTCCTGTGGCGGATGCGCGGCTTCGTTGACCGGATGATCGGTGGTCCGGGCCTGCGCCGCGGACGTCCCACCGATCTCAAGGTCGGTGATGCCGTCGACTTCTGGCGGGTCGAGCAGATCGTCGAGGGCAGATTGCTACGCCTGCGCGCCGAGATGAAGCTGCCAGGGATAGCGTGGCTCGAGCTGGAGGTGCGTGCAGCTGAGGACGGCACGACGACGTTCCGCCAATGCACGCAGTTCCATCCCAAGGGCCTGGTAGGGCACGCCTACTGGTGGCTGGGGTATCCGTTGCACCACCTCATATTCGCCACGATGCAGCGCAATATCTCCAACGCCACTACACACTGAACTGCGGATGACTGATCCACTAATTGAGAGGGACGTGCCATGAGCGCACATCCAGGCGAGCAGGCGCGGCACAGCGACCTGCTCAAGCACGGGGCTCGCATCGGGCTGATCGCCTACGGAACAGTCCACCTGCTCATCGCGTGGATCGCGCTGCAGATCGCCTGGTCCGGTGGCGGCGATGCCAGCAGCGGTGGTGCACTCCGGACGCTGGCCGATCAGCCATTCGGCCTGGCCATGCTGTGGGTCACGTTCGTGGGGCTCGTGGCCCTGGTGCTGTGGCAGCTCGCGACGGCCCTGTGGGGGTTCACCACCGAGGACGGACTCGACCGGCTGCGCAAGCGTCTGAGCGCCGCCGGACGCGCCGTGGTCTATGTCGCGCTCGCCTTCTCGGCCGTGCGCATCGCATCCGGCTCAGGCTCCAGCTCGAATTCGGGCAGTGACAGCAAGGAAGAGGGTTTGACAGCGAGTCTCCTGTCTGCGCCCGCGGGTCGCGTGCTCGTCGCGGCGGTAGGAATCGCGATCATCGCCGTCGCCATCGCGCAGATTCGCCGTGGCATCACCGACTCGTTCACCCACGATCTCGAGTCGAGTGCCACGACGGGTGAATCCGGCAAGGCTGTGCTCGCCGTCGGACGGATCGGCTACATCTCCAAGGGCATCGCGGTGGGTGTCGTCGGCGTGCTGTTCGGTTGGGCATCCGTCTCGTACGACCCCGACAAGGCCGGGGGCCTCGACGATGCACTGAAAACGGTCCGCGACCAGCCGTTCGGCCCCTATCTGCTGACTCTCGTGGCGCTGGGGCTCGCGGCATTCGGGCTGTTTTGTTTCGCGTGGGCCAGGCACGCTCGTACCCGTTGACGCCCTGGCGGCCCACTCCATCCGGTTGCGGACCTCCGGTCAGCGCCACAGGATGATCGCATGGATCTGTTCCGCATCAAGTCCGTCGAACGCTCGATCGCAGAGACCGACGAGCCGGAACATCGGCTCAAGAAAGAGCTCTCGGCCTGGGACCTGACGGTTTTCGGCGTCGGCGTGATGGTCGGCACCGGGATCTTCGTGCTGACCGGCGAACAGGCCTACAGCAACGCCGGCCCCGCGATCATCATCTCGTTCGTGCTCGCGGGCATCACGTGTGGTCTCGCCGCCCTTTGTTATGCCGAGTTCGCCTCGACCGTCCCGGTCGCCGGCAGCGCGTACACGTTCTCCTACGCGACGCTCGGTGAGCTGGTTGCCTGGATCATCGGCTGGGACCTTGTGCTGGAGCTGGCCCTCGGGGCGGCGGTCGTGGCCCGAGGCTGGTCGGCCTATCTGCAATCGTTGCTCGATCTGCCCACCTGGCTCGCCGGAGACGAGGCCGTCCCTGATTTCGGTGCGGTCGCCATCGTCCTTGGGCTGACGGTCGTGGGCGTGCTCGGCACCAAGCTGTCGGGCAGGATCACGAGCGTCCTGGTCATCATCAAGGTCGCGGTCGTGACATTCGTCATCGTCGCCGGCCTGTTCTTCATCAAGCGCGCCAACTACAGTCCCTTCATCCCGGACTCGAAGCCCTCCGAGGGCGGGTCCGGCCTCGACTCGACGCTGCTGCAGACCGTGTTCGGTGTCGAGCCGACCGTCTTCGGCGTATACGGAATCATCGCGGCCGCATCCGTCGTGTTCTTCGCCTTCATCGGATTCGACATCGTCGCGACCTCGGCCGAGGAGACCCGCAACCCGCAGCGCGACATGCCGCGAGGCATCCTGGCCTCCCTCGCGATCGTCACGGTGCTCTATGCCGCAGTGTCGTTCGTCGTGACGGGCATGCTCAAGTACAGCGATGAACGTATGAACACCGCCGCTCCTCTGGCCGAGGCATTCAGCGCCAACGGTCTCGAGTGGGCGAGCAAGATCATCTCGGTCGGAGCCGTCGCCGGGCTCACTACCGTCGTGTTGGTACTGATGCTGGGGCAGTCGAGGGTGCTCTTCGCGATGGCCCGCGACGGCCTACTGCCGGTGGGCCTCGCCAGGGTGCATCCGCGTTTCGGTACCCCCTACCGGATCACGATCATCACGGGCGCGTTCGTCGCCGCGCTTGCGGGATTCGTCCCGCTTTCAGAGCTATCGAAGCTTGTCAGCATCGGCACGTTGTTCGCCTTCGTCCTGGTCTCGGCCGGCGTCATCATCCTGCGCCGGACCCGCGGCGACCTGCCGCGTCCATTCCGAGTGCCGGGCGTGCCGCTGATCCCGATTCTGTCGATCGCTACCTGCATGTGGCTCATGATCAACCTCTCGGTCGAGACCTGGGTGCGGTTCTTGATCTGGCTCGCGATCGGCTTCATCGTTTACTTCTCGTACGGTTATCGCTCGTCGAGGCTGGGGCGCGGTCTCGACCAGCGCGCCGTCGGCGACGAGGCCAGCGACTAGGCGGAAGTGGTTTTCCACACCGCCAGCAAAGGCTCTCGGCGTATCGCCGGAATCGCCGTAGGGTTGGCCCATGGGCATCCCGAGAGACGACCGCGAGCCGGCACGCCTGCGCAATGATGTCGACAGTATCTACGACATCCTCAGTGACATCCACGTCACGCTCGACCAACACAGCGTGAAGCTAGATCAACACACAGCGACGCTGGCAGATCACGGCGGCAAGCTCGATCGCATCCTCGAGATCCTCGAGCCGCGCTGAGCTCACGATTGCTTTAGCGGTGCGCCGTCATCGTGAAATGATGTGTCGCAGCCTCGACAACGTCCTCGGGCGTTGCCGCGACCGTGCCATCGATCCAGGCCGTCACGAGCTCGGCCACCCCGCCGATGAACATCATGGCCGCCATCTGCCCTTCAACATCGCTCCAGGCCTGCGGCCCGTAGAGCTCGTGGGCCTCCCGCGCGGACAGCTCCGCGAACTGCCGCAACAGCTCGGCCCGCCGCGGTCGCAACGCATCCAGCGATGCCGATTCGATGATCGCGACCCGGCCCTTGCGCGGATCGTCAGTCAGGATCCGCACGAACGCCCCGATACCCGCTCGCACCCGGTCGGTCGGACTGCCGTCGACTGAACCGAGAGCGTCGACCGTGCGTTCGGCGATCTCCTCGGCGATACCGTCCAGCACGGCGATCAAAGCGGCCTCGAGGCTGTCGAACGACTGGTAGAAGTACCGCTCCGTGAGACCTGCCTTGGCGCAGATGCGCGTCATGGTCACGGGCGGTCCGCCGTCGTGCCCCCACACCTCGAGTGCCGCATCGAGCAGCCGCGCACGTCGATCCGCGCGCCGGTCGTCTGCGCTGACTCCGCGGTACGAGCCTTCCTTAACTGCCATACGTCCATATTGACAGGGCGTCCTGTCTGAATCAAGATGGGCCCGTGACCCAGAGCATCCAGACCCCACGGCGGCGTCGCGGCCTGCCCTATGTCGGGCAGACATTGGCGTACATCCGCAATCCGTTGACGATGATGCGCGAGCAATACGACAGCTACGGGCCCGTTTCCGAGATCGACTTCATCGGCAGGCGCTGGACCGTCCTGCTGGGTCCCGACGCCTGCGAGGCCGCATTCCGCAACGCCGACAAGGCATTCGCGAGCGGCGATGGCTGGGGCTACTTGGTCGGCCCGTTCTTCGATCGCGGACTCATGTTGCTCGACTTCGAGGAGCATCACCGGCATCGCCGCATCATGCAGTCGGCCTTCACACGCGACCGGCTCGAGGGCTACACCGCCGCGCTCCAGCCAGCGGTCGCCGAAGGATTAGCCCGCTGGCAGCCTGGCGGACGGTTCCTCGCCTACCCCGCGCTGAAAGAGCTGACCCTCGATCTTGCGACCGAAGTGTTCATGGGCGGCGCGGAGCTGGCCACGCCCGATGACCTCGAGCGGGTCAATCAGGCATTCATCGCCTGCGTCCAGTCGGCCACATCACTGATCCGGGCGAATGTGCCGGGCACCCGCTGGGGCCGCGCGCTGCGCGGTCGGCGGCTGCTGGAGGAGTTCTTCGGTCGCCACCTCGCGGCCAAGCGGAATACCCCAGGAGACGATCTGTTCTCGGTGCTGTGCCAGCTCGAGACCGACGACGGAGAGCGGTTCAGCGACGAAGACATCATCAACCACATGATCTTCCTGCTGATGGCGGCCCACGACACCTCGACCATCACGGTCTCGACCGTCATGCAGCAGCTCGGCCAGCATCCCGAGTGGCAGCAGCGATGCCGCGACGAAGCCCTCGCCCTGCCCGACAACCCGACGCTGGCAGAGCTCGACGCGCTCATCGCGATCGACCTTGTCATGAAGGAGAGCCTGCGCCTCGTCCCACCCGTCCCCGTGCTTGCGCGCAAGACCGTCAAGGACACCGAGGTCATGGGTCACCACATCCCGGCGAACCGGCTGGTCGCGGTCATGGTGCATCTCTCGCACCACCTGCCCGAGCTGTGGGACGAGCCCGAGCGTTTCTACCCCGAGCGCTTCGCCGACAACCGGCGTGAAGACAAGGTCCACCGCTACGCATGGGAGCCATTCGGGGGTGGAGTGCACAAGTGCCTCGGGATGTTCTTCGCCGGCGCGGAGGTCAAGACGATTCTCGTGCACTTGCTGCGCCAGTACGAATGGACCGTCGACCCCGCCTATCGCGTGCCGATGAGCTACACCTCGCTGCCCTTCCCCAAGGACGGCCAGCCCGTCCATCTCACCCGCCGCTGATCCACCAGGAGCTTCCATGTCGCCATCCCTGCACGACCAGACCGTCGTCATCACCGGAGCCGGTCGCGGCATCGGCCTCGCCACGGCAACGATGTTCGCAGCAGCCGGCGCGAGGGTCGTGATCGGCGATCTCGACGATGATGTCGCGGCGAAGGCCGCCCAACAGGTCGGTCGTGGGGCGGTGGGGCTGACGGTCGACGTCGCCGACCGCGCATCCTTCGCCGGCTTCATCGATCGCGCACGTAGCGCCGGACCCATCAACATCCTGGTCAACAATGCCGGCATCATGCCGCTGGCGCCGCTCGTCGAGGAGAGCGATGACGCGACCGATCGGATCATCGGGGTCAATCTGCGCGGTGTCATCACCGGCACCAAGCTCGTGGTCCCAGAGATGATCCACCAGGGACATGGTCACATCATCAACATCGCTTCAGCCGTCGGACGGATCGCAGTGGCCCATGGGGCGACCTATAGCGCGAGCAAGTTCGCGGTCGTCGGCTTCTCGGAGGCCATGCATTCCGAGCTCAAGCCGCATGGCGTCGATGTGTCGTGCGTGCTGCCCACGGTCGTCGCGACCGAGCTCGCCGCCGGCGTCTCGGCCACGAAAGGCATGCGTGCCGCGCAGCCGCAGGACGTCGCCCGGGCCATCGTGCGAGTCGCCCAGCGTCCGCGGTTCGAGACCTGGGTGCCTCCGCACAGCAAGGGCATATTCTACGTCAGCAACGTTCTGCCACGACGCCTGAAGGACACCCTTGCGCACGCGATCGGCGCGGACAACGCCCTGCGTGACATCGACACCGACGCCAGGGCCGAGTATGAGCGCCGCGCCTCGTCGTGAGTCCTGCGGCCCTAGTGGCCGCGGGCCTCAAATGTCTCGGCGACGTCCTGTGTCGCGGAGAAGATCGCATCGAGCAGCTCGCGCGCCGTGGTGCACCGCAGCAGCCTGATCTGGTCGAGGGGGCCGAGTGGTGCGATCGCGGCTAGCTGCCAGAGGGCTTCGACGGGGTCGTCGTCGAGCTGCACGCTGGCGGTCCATGCCTGGTCGTCGAACTCGCTGGCGCGCGCAAGTGTCCGGCGGACCAATCCCTCGGTCTGGTTGCGGCGCTCGCGGAGCTCCTCGTCCCACACCAACGGTGCCAGAGCGCGCACCCTGGCGCGGGGATAGGGCTTGTCGACCAGCCACTCGACGACCTCGATGCGCCGCGTTCCCTCGCCGAGGACCGACAGGTAGCCATCGGCGACCTTGAGATCTGCGACCTGCGCGATGGTGCCGTGATCGAAGCGCTTCTCCCCACCGCCGACCTCCTGCCCACGCTCGATCAGTACGACCCCGAACTCGGACGTCTGGTCGGGCAGGATGTCCTGCAGTAGCTGGAGGTAGCGCGGCTCGAAGACCCGCAACGGCAACGGCATGGCCGGAAACAGCACGGAACCGAGCGGGAACATCGGAATCATGGAGATGTCACTCATCAGGCGAGCGTACGGACATCTGACGGTCCCGCA
>JBBSSC010000029.1:0-12263 GCA_038242465.1 Propionibacteriales bacterium
GCGGCAAGGATGACCGGCGCTGCTTGGAAGCCCGGCGAGAACTCTTTGGGCGAGCACAGCGCGGCACCGGGCTTGACCGCGAAGATGCCCCACACGAATCGGGCCGTGTACGCCACGGTGAGGATGCTGCCCACGACGATGCCGATCAGTGCGAGCACCGACCAACCGTTCCAGCCGAGATCGTGGCCGAGATCGGCGAAGGCCGCGAGACCGCTCTCCTTGGCGGTGAAGCCGAAGAAGGGCGGGATGCCGGCCATCGAACCCGCTGCGATCAGCGTGACGACGAACAGCACGGGCCGAGCCTGGCGCAGGCCCGAGAGCTCGCGCAGATCGCGGGTACCGACCGAGCGGTCGACGATGCCGACGACGAGAAACAGCGTCGACTTGAACAGGCCGTGCGCGCACACCAGCGCGAGCCCCGCGAAGGCGGCTGCCTGGGTACCGGCGCCGACCATCGCGGTCAGGAAGCCGAGCTGGCTGACGGTGCCGTACGCCAGCAGCAGCTTGACGTCGTACTGCCGCAGCGCGCGCAATCCGCCCAGGATCATCGTCGTGATGCCCAGGATGATGAGGGCTGGACGCCAGCCCGGAACGCCCGCAAAGGTCGGGGCGAGCAGGGCCACAAGGAAGATGCCGGCCTTGACCATTGCGGCGGCGTGCAGGTACGCGCTGACCGGCGTCGGTGCGGCCATCGCGCCTGGGAGCCAGAAGTGGAAGGGCACGAGGGCCGACTTGGAGATGGCGCCAACGAGGACTAGTAGCACCGCGATCGTGACGGCGGTGCCCGACGGGCCGGCCGCGATGATGTCCTGGAGGCGCGCCGAGCCTGCCTCGGCCGACAGCATCACGAAACCGACCAGCATCGCGAGGCCACCGAATGTCGTCACGAGCAGCGCGTTCATCGCGGCACGGCGGTTGGCACGGCGTTCGGGGTTGTGCCCGATCAGCAGGAAGGAGAGCACGGTCGTGAGCTCCCAGAAGATGTAGAGCACGTAGACGTTGTCCGACAGGACCAGGCCGAGCATCGCACCGGCGAATGCTGTCAGGACGCCCGAGAACCGCCAGATCTCGGTGTCGGAAGGGCGGAAGTACCACGTGCAATAGACCAGCACTAGTGCCCCGACGCCCGTCACGACGAGGGCGAGGATGCCGCTGAGGGGCGTGATGACGAAGTCGAGATCCAGGCCGATCGAGGCGATCCACGACAGGGACTGCTCGTGCGGTGCTGCACCGTCGGTGACCCGTGCCACGTGGGGCACCAGCCAGGCGAACGAGACGGCCGGCGCGAGGGCCATCAGGAGGAAGGCGCTTCGTCCCACTACCCGGACGAGGACAGGTGCCGCCGCCGCTGCAAGAAAATGTAGCGTGATGATGGCGATCATGGCGTGGGGCGGATTCTACCGGAGCCGTTCATTGACATGCGAGTTCCCCCGTTGTAGTTCATCCGTTGTTGTGACAGGCGGGGCGGATGGGGTCACGATGGAGGTCGTCATCGCGGTCGGGTCGTCACGAGGGGTGTTTTCATGCGCAGGATCTGGATCGTTGCTGTCTGCCTCGTGATAAGCACCGGCCTGACCATGACGGCTGCGGTTGCGGGTCCAGCGCCCGTCGACCTTCCGCCTGCGCCGATAGGTCTGACGTCACCCGTGGCCTTGCCGATCGAGCTCGATCCGGTCTCGCCGTATCTGCCGCAGGTCTCGTGCAATCCCGTCGACATGATCGGTCCGCAGAAGCTCCGCGATCTCGTCCTTGCGACGTACGGGATCGGCGGACGAGGCAATATCGCCCGCGGCTGTACTGAGGGGCTCTCTGAGCACAGCGAGGGCCGCGCGTGGGACTGGATGGTCAACGTCAAGAATCCTGCCGAGAAGGCTGCGGCCGCCGACTTCCTGTCGTGGGTCACGCGTGACGATGGCGTCAACGCCAGGCGGCTCGGAATCATGTACGTCATCTACAACAAGAAGATCTGGTCGATCTACAACACTCGCGCGGGCTGGCGCAAGAGCGCAGGCCACACCGATCACGTCCATGTCTCGTTCGGTTGGGCGGGGACGCGCGGCAACACCTCGTTCTGGACGGGCGTGAACAGCACGATCGACTACGGGCCGTGCGCCCGGTTCAAGGGCTCGCCGGCCGAGTGGACCAACAGCCCGCGGTCGCGTCCCTGCGCCAAGCCGGCGGCATCGCTGGTCAAGACCTCGCAGGGCAATCGCCAGTACGGAAGCACCGGCAGCACGGTGCGCCGCGCGCAGGTGCTGCTCAAGACCCCCGTCACCGGCCGGTTCGACGCTGCCACGTGGACAGCGGTTCGTTCGTACCAGCTGGCCCACGACCTGCCGCTGACCGGCGCACTCGACCAGCCGACCTGGGCCTCGCTCGACCGGAGCAGCGTCAAGAAGCGTGTCGTCAACGGCTACACACGCGCGAAAGCGGCCAACTACGGTGCCGAGCGCTATTGCGGCAACACGCTGGCTTCGGGGCGCACGACCAAGGCTGTCGTTATCCTGCAGACCGCGCTCGGCATGCCGCTCGCGGATCGCAATGGCTACTTCGGTCGCGTGACGCGAGGCCTCGTGCAGCAGCTGCAGACGAATGCGGGGCTCGTGCCCAGCGGGGTCGTGGGGGCTGCGGAGTGGAAGGTCATCCAGACCCTCGCCGGCTGATCCCACAATTGCCCGTCGTGCTGCGATGATGTGGGAATGAGTGACGAATCGTCGGCTGCGTACAACCCTGAGCATGAGGATGATGACCTCGATCGAAAGATCGCCGGCGAGCCCGACACCAGTCCTAATCGCTGGGTCAAGCGCATCGTGCTGGTGATCGTCATCGTGGGTGTCGCCTACCTCGCGTATCTGATGGCGGCGGCATTCTTCCCGCGCTGGTGGGCGCAGCGGGTCGCGGAGCAGGTCAACGGCAGCGTTTCGCGCGGCACGATGTGGGGTCTGTTCTACGGATTCGTGTTCACAGCTGTCCCGCTCCTGCTGCTCGTACAGGTGCGGCGTCCCTTCTTCAGCTGGATGTGGCGCGGCATCGTCGCGGTGATCGCAATCGTCCTGGCCGCCCCCAACTGGCTGACGCTGTCGGTCGTCGCGGGCAACAGCAATGCCGCACATGCCGGCGAACGGATCTTCGACGTCGATGCGCCGGGCTTCCGGGCGGCAACGCTGATCGGCGTGCTGGTGGGTGCCGTGCTCGCGCTGGGCATCACGGCGGCAGGGATGCGGCTCAAGGGACGCAAGAACGAGGTCAAGCGGCTCCGCGGCGAGCGCGACGACCTCCGCCGCGCCCGCGAGACCCCCGAGCCCTAGACCGCGTCGAGAAGTGGTGTGATGCGACGGTTGAGCCGCCGCATGACTCGGTTGTATGCCCACGGTGCATACCGTTGCAGGTAGTGGCCTGCACGGATGTCGGCCGACGTGAACACGAGATACTTCCCCCGCTCGACGCCCTGGATCATGGCTGCGGCGGCACGTTCGGGCGTCACCGCACGCTTCTCGAACTCTGTGATCATCCTGCGGACGTCGGGACGCTCGCGGTCGACGCCGACCATCGTGACGCTGCCGACCAACGGCGTCTTCACCGCTCCGGGGCACACCAGCGTCACGCCGATGCCGTGATGCTCCAGGTCGAACCGCAGCACCTCGCTGACGCCGCGCAACCCGAACTTCGCCGCGCTGTACGCGGCATGCAGCGGTAGCCCGAACAGTCCGGCCGCCGACGAGACGTTGACGACGTGGCCACCATTACCGGCCTCGATCATCGCCGGGACGAACGCCGACATGACGTGGATCGGACCCATCAGGTCGATCTCGATGCAATCGCGCCAGTGATCGGATGCGAGGTCCTGGATGCGGCCCCAGGTGGAGATACCCGCGACATTCATGACGATGTCGACGGGGCCACGCTCGAGTGAGTGGTGTGCGAACGACGCGACCGCGTCCTCGTCGGCGATGTCGAGTGCCTCGTGATGCTTGATGCTGCCTGCCACGAGGGCGACGGTCTGCTCGAGACCCCTGGCGTCGATGTCGGTCAGCACGAGATGAGCTCCTTTGGCGGCCGCCTGGATGGCAGCCGCGCGACCGATGCCGCTGCCCGCGCCCGTGATGACGGCGGTCTTGCCTGCAAACGCTGTCCTCGTCATGCACAGCCCCCTTTTCCGAAGAAGTTGGACAATCGTACCGCTTTGGTGGCGATGCGCTGAGTTGTCCGGCTCCCCGGCTAGCGTGGCCCGCAGGAGGCACAGGTTGAGAATCAACAAATTTGCAGGAAAGTGCGCCGAGTGCTTGGGCTACGTTGCTATTGGTGCGGGGCTGCTCATCGGCGCCGCCGGCACGTGGAAGACGCTGTGTCTGGGCTGCACGCCAACGCCTCCGCCGCGGGGTGATCACGCGGGCTGGCACCACATCGCGCTTGCCTCGCTCGACTTCGAGACCACCGGCGTCGATCCGTCGACCGACCGGGTCTTGAGCTATGCGCTTCTGGGCGATCGTGGCGTCGACCGCTGTGGCTTGATCAATCCCGGGGTCGAGATCCCGCCCGAGTCGGCTGCTGTGCATGGGCTGACGGCCGAGTCTCTCGAAGGTGCACCCACCCCGATCATCGCAATCGCCGAGATCGTCGCCTGGGTGCAAGACCTCATCGAGCGCGGGGTGGCCCTGGTTGTCTTCAACGCCGCCTACGACCTCACGATGCTCCGCGCCGAGGCCCACCGCTGCGGCCTGGCGCAGCCCGACTGGGAGCGGCTGTTGGTCGTCGATCCGTACGTCGTCGACTGGGGTATCGAGCGCGGTGGGCTCGGCCCTCGTCGCCTGACAGATGTCGCCAGGTACTACGGGGTGCCGCTCGACAATGCGCACGATGCGAGCGCCGATGCCCGCGCCGCCCGCGAGATCGCCTACGAGATCGGCAAGCGCCACTCCGCCATCGCGGCGTGCACGCTCGGCGAGCTCATGGGCAGCCAGCGCGAGTGGTTCGCGGGTCGCGCCGAAGACTGGAACTCCTATGCGCGTCGGGTGGGGCGCTCGCTCGACGATCCGCTGGGCTGGCCGCTGGCGCAGGTGTCGCTCACGACCACGCCAACCGCATGACGGTCACCAGCGTCACGCAGTGGCGCGGACGATGATCGCTTCGGCCAAGGAGTCGGGGGCATGCTCGGGGATCCAGTGGCCCACGCCGCCCAGCTCGATGAAGCGGTAGTCGGCGTCGACGTAGTCGCCGCACGTCTCGGCGGACGTCCGACCGATCGCCTGGTCGAGCTCGCCCCACACGAAGGTCGTCGGCACCTGGGTTCGCGGGGTGTCGCCGAGCTCGGACGTCATGGCGCGGTACCAGTTGAGCGCCGCCGTCAGTGCTCCCGGCTCGGAGAGGTGCGCGACGTACCGCACCGTGAGGCTGACGGGCACGGCCTCGCCGTACATGGCTGTGAGGCGGCGGCCGCCGTCGGCGAGCAGGAGGTCTTCTGCCTTACCGGCCTGGCGAAGCAGGGAGATGTACGAGGCGCGCGCCTGTTGGTCGGCGTCATCGCGAAGGGCTGCGTTGTAGGCGCCGAGGTGCGGCAGCGAGACCGCGGTCAGCGTGCGGACGCGATCTGCGTAGCGTCCAGCCACGACCCATGCGACGGCGCTGCCCCAGTCGTGTCCAACGAGGTGGAACGAGTCGATGCCGAGTGCGTCCGCGACACCGATGACGTCCTCGGCCAGCAGGCCTGTTTCGTACGACGCGACATCGCTGGGACGTGCGCCGGGGGAGTAGCCGCGCTGGTCGAAGGCGATGACGCGCAGACGGGAGTCGGCGAGCCGCGCTGCCACCGATGTCCACGACAGCGAGGTCTCCGGAAAGCCGTGCAGCAGGATGACGGGTTCGCCGTCATCCGAGCCGCTCGTGCGGACGTCGAACGTCAGCTCGCCGACCGAGACCGGCCGGGTGGAATCGAACGTCATGTGAGTCCCTCCTGTCGTCATTCGATCATGTCACCGATGCGCGCGACGGCCTCGCGGTCGAGCACGGCTGCCGCGACGGGATCTGGCGCGCTTCCTCCACGATCGTGCGGCAGCCACCAGTGGTCGGCGGCATCGCGGGGCGCTTCGGGATACGTGTCGATCGCCTCGGTGAGCAGCGTGTCCATCCTCTCGCGGAGCCGGGCCGAGAGCTCGTCGATCGTCTCGTCCGCGCCGGGGACGAGGGATTCGCCGACCATGATCGTGATGGGAACCTTGCGGCGCAGCGACCGGTGGCCGTCGACCGTCAGGATGCGATGGCCACCCCACACGACAATCGGCACGAGCGGAACCTGTCGGCTGACCGCCATGCCTGCAGCACCCCGCTTGAACGGCTTGAGCAGCCACGAGCGGCTGATGGTCGCCTCGGGGAAGACTCCGACGATCTGGCCGTCGTCGAGCAGGCGCAAGGCTTGTCGGTACGCGCGCCAGCCGGATCGGCGGTCGACGGGGATGTGGTGCATCGCGCGCATGAGCCGCCCGACGATGGGCAGCTCGAACACCGAGGTCTTGGCCATGAAGCGGACGAGACGGCCGCGATCGCGTGCGGCATATCCGATGAAGGTGAAGTCGAGGAAGCCGATGTGGTTTGCGGCGATCACGGCAGGACCCTGCGCCGGAATATTCTCCGCTCCGCGCACATCGAAGCGATAGCCCATGAAGCGGAATCCGGCTCCGAACACGCGATTGGCCCATCTGTACGTACGATCGCGGGCCACGCAGCCACCCTAGCCATGACGACCTCTTGACAGGGACTGGACAATTCTTAATACTTAAGCACATGCTTAAGTATCAGGAACATCTCGACAGGATGTTCCACGCGCTCGCCGACGGCACGCGGCGCGCCATGGTCGAACACCTGGCGTGTACCCCGGCTTCGGTGAGCGAGCTCGCTCGTCCCTTCGAGATGTCGATGCCGGCGATCGTCCAGCACCTCAAGGTTCTGGAAGACGCCGGGATCGTGACCTCGGAGAAGATCGGGCGGGTGCGAACGGTCCAGCTCGCACCGGGCGCCATGGGGACCGGCCGCGAGTGGATCGACAAGCAACGGCTGCCTGCTGAACGGCAGCTCGACCGACTGGGAGCCGTCCTGGCCTCAGCCGACATCACACCAGGAGAACCGACATGACCAGCACCACGACACCTCGTACCCAGACCCACGCCACCTTCGTCATCGAGCGCGACTACGCGGCACCGATCGATCGCGTGTGGGCGGCCTTCGCCGACAAGGACGTCAAGGAGCAGTGGTTCGGCGGCGGCGACTTCCAGGACGTCGAGTCCTCGGAGGACTTCCGCATCGGCGGCATCGCGATCAACAATGGCGCGAGCGACGGCGGCAGAAGCGAGTTCCGTGCGACCTACACCGACATCGTCGACCGCGAGCGCATCGTCTACACCTACGACATGTGGCTCGACGGCGCCCACGCGTCGACGTCGATCACGACAGTCGTCTTCGAGCCCACCGCCGAGGGAACGCATCTGACGTTCACCGAGCAGGGCGTCCACCTGGATGGCGTCCACGGCCCGGGTGCCGACGCTGCCGCGGGCCGCGAGCACGGCACAGGCTGGCTGCTCGACAAGATCGCCGACGTTGTCGCTGCCTAGCTCGCGCGGCGGGCCTGCTTCGCGGCATACATGTCGGCATCGGCCTGGGCGAACGCGGTCGCGAGCGTCGAGACGCCCGGGCCGGTGGCCGCGAAGCCGAGTGAGGCCGCGACGCCGTGATCGGCCAGCGCTTCGAGGAATCGGTCGAAGTACTCGGGCAGGTCGGCGACCGGAACTTGATTCGTCAAGATCGCGAACTCATCGCCGCCGTACCGGGAAACCTTGTCCATGGGCTGCGCGGCTGAGCGCAGTGCCTCGGCTGCACAGCGAAGAAGCGCGTCGCCCGCATCGTGACCGCTGGTGTCGTTGACGGCTTTCAGGCCGTCGAGGTCGATGACGGCGACCGCCACGAGATCGCCGAACGCGTCGACCCGCTCCTGTGCGTCGGCGGCCAGGAGATCCCAGCCGCGGCGATTTACGAGTCCGGTCAGGGCATCGGTGTTGGCCATCGCCTCGGCGATCTCGAAGGCCCGGCGATCGCGGTCAGCGGCGCGTGACATGACCAGCTGCGATGACAGCAGCTCGCTCATCAAGGCGATGAGATCTTCGTCAACGGATCCGCGGGTTGGCAGGGGGTTCTCGCCGACTCCGCACAGGATGCCGAAGGTCGAGCCGTCGTCATCGGCGATCGGGAAGCCCGCGTACGAGCGGACGGCCTGGGCGGCGGGAAGGTCCGAATAGTCCGCGTCTTCGAGGGAGTCGACGACGACATGGGCGGCGCCGAGGGTCATCCGACGACAGAATGTGTCGCTCCACGGAACTCGATCGCCGACGTCGATGAAGGCCGAGTGGTGGACGTGGATGTGCACCTGCTCGCCGCCAGCTACGCGCGAGACCGACCAGTCCGGCAGCGGGGTGTGCGCATTCAGGTAGTCGACGATGCGCTGTGCTGAGGTGCTGAAGAGGTCAGCCCCGTTGACCAGCTCACGTGTGCTCACGGCCCTAGTCTGCCCGATGAATGTCGAGTCACTCGCGCGACGGCACGGTGTCGGCGGACTGCCTGTCGCGGCTCACGATCGCGGTGGTCAAGAAGAAGATGGCCAGGATGTAGAGCGCCATGATGGCCAAGCCGGTAACCGTGGCGTCCTTGTCGATGCGATCTGCCTCGGACAGCGCGATGATGCCATCGGAGATCAGGAACATCGCGCCGCCGATGCCTGCGCGAACGTCCCATGCGAGCGAGACGGACGCGGTGCCGACCAGAAGTGCGGCATAGACAGGGATGGGTGCCTTGAGGCCGTCTTCGAGCCCGCCCCAGCACCAGGCCACCATCGCGATCGCAGCGACGATGTAGACCACGGCGATGATCGGCTTCTTCTTCAGCTGCTCGATGGCCCCACGCCGTACGAACCACGTGATGAACGCGATGTGGGCGACGGCGAAGGCAGCCATCCCGATGATGAACAGATCGTCGAGCTCGAGGAAGAGGTCGCCGAGGAAGCAGAACACCAGAGCGACGGCCAGGAGTCGAGGCCCGTCCTTCTCGATGACCCATCCGATCAGCAGCGGAGCGAGGAGGCACTTGGTGATGCTGTCCCAGGGGGTGACATCGGCGCCGTTAAGCACGAGATGCACGAGGGACAACACGCCGAACGCGATGAGCCAAGGGCTCTTGAGGGCCGTCATGCCCGTCACGCTATCGCTCCGTGATGTCAGTCGATGTACTTCGACTCGAGAATCGCCGTGAAGCTCATGATGGCGGGAGCTTCGAGCACATTCCCTTCGACGGGAGCAATCAGAATTTGTTCGCTCCCGAGGAGCCGACCGGTCTTCGGATCGGCGATCAGCACCTGCCGAAATTCTGGGCTGGCGTCATCGATGATGGATATTCCGACCCCGACACGACCGGCGCGATCCTTCACCTTGCCAAGCAGGCGGAAGCCTTGCTCGTCGCGCAGCATTTCCCAGATAGCCGCGTCTAGCTGAGGAGAGACCACATAGATCTCATGAAGCATGAGGATTTGCCTGTAGAGGCAGAAGGAGCGCGACGTACCAGGGTCTGTCTCGAGACAGTCCGCGAGCTCCATCAGTTCGTTGCGGAGGGCATCCGGGTCGGTTGGCAGGCTAGCGGCGAGGTCGGCGTCAAAGAAACCTGCGGGTTCTGCCTCGTCGGCTGTGGCGGGTTGCTCGTTCCATGGGCCGTCTGCTGCTAGACCACGGCCATCTGGGGCGATGGGTTGTCCGCGTCGCTCCACCAGCCTGCGCGAACCGTCAGGCGTTAGCCAAGTCTCGGTGATCTGAGGTATGAGGGCTGCGCGCTCGGTTTCCGTGTCGGAATTTGCGTACCAATTGTCGGTTAGTACGTACTGTGTTCCGATGGTCTTCGAAGGAGTGCGCAGATTCTGGGCGGCATCTGACAGCCGTTGAAGTGCGTTGGCAGGGCTCTTGCCCGGCGCAATGCTGATCGTGTCTGCCGCTGCAAATTGGTAGTCGAGGACCGCAGGAGTGGCGGCTTGGACAGGAGTCGACCCCCACGGCTGGATGACGCCGGTGACCAGCACACCTGCTGCTGCGACAGAACTGGCTATGAGAACCAGTCGGCGCCGACGACTGCGACGCTGCGTCAGCTCGTCGCGTAACGAGTTGGCAGCCTTCAGCCGTGTGATTAGCTCATCAGCTGACTCAAGCTCGACACCCACATCGCTGGGACGGATGGAGCCCTGGATTCCGGCCTGTTCTGCCGCGGCGCGAAGGGCCCGCACCTCGAAGTCCCAGTCGGGAGGGATGCTGTTCATCGGAGCCCGCCAGTTGTGTCGGTGGCTGAGCCTCCGGTGCTATCGGCGTCAAGGCGGACGATACGTTGACGCAATCTGCTCAAGCGGGTCGCGTAAGCCGACGGCGTGAGCCCAAGTAATTTCGCGGCTTGATCGCGATCGAGGCGGTCGATGAATGCAATGTCCAGCAGCTCGCGTTCAGCCGGAGTCAACTGGTTCCACACCCATCGACCGCTCGCCGAGTCGGCGACGACCTCGGCGACATCGCTCATGACGACCAGTTCGGCGGTCATTGATTGATCCTCGATGAATCTCGCGTCGTGGTGCTTACGCATGCCACGGTCGATCTCCTGCATGACCTTATTGCGGGCGATGCCGATGATCCAGGCAGGCCATTCACTGTGGTCAGCAGGGCATGCATCGCGTTTTCGCCACACGACCTCGAAGGTGTCGCTGACGACGTCCTTCGCTTGGTCTGGTGAGAGCCGGCCAAGAGCGAACCGAAAAACGGAGTCGCAAAGGCGTCCGTAGATCTCGGCGAACTCTTGCTCTCCCACACGTGGAGATTACGCGAATTAGTCATCGTGCGTCAGCAGCTTGCCGCAGTCGAGAGGTAGACGCCTGAGGGTTCAACTAAGAAACCCGAAACGGTGGACCTCTTCGCTTGAGCGCCGTAACAAGCCGAGGGGCTGCCGCTCGAATCGCCGTAGATGAAAACCCTTTTGCTCCGGTTGTTGTAGAAGGAACCGATCGAGTTCCAGCCCATCGAGAGGTACTGGGACTGAGTCGAGAAGCGCTTAAAGTTGCCTGTGTAGCCAGCTCCTGACCACACGCAGAAGTTGCCGGACAGGCACTGCGAAGCCCCGAAGACAGAGATATCAGGAGAATTGTCAGCTTCGAGACGAGCTTCGGCGGGCTCATGGATCGAGGTGAGCGATTCGTCTGGGTCTACGGAGGCGGAGGCAGGGGCAAGAGTGAGGGCAACGCCGAGCAGCGCGGCGAAGAGCCAGATGAATAGGGGGCGGAGGGTGGGGGATGTGTTCATACCTGTTCATCCCAGAACTACGCCAAAATTCACACCTTTGCCGGAACTTCTTTCTGGCGTTGGGATGGCTGTCCAGAAAAAAGTTTCAGAAAGTTTGTGATCGGGTGTGAATTCTCGTGGCCGAGATGGATGAACCAGTGTCAGGCGTCACCACCACGGCCTGATGTGCCACACCCCCGGTGGAGGTTCACACGGTATTGCGTAGCGCGTCGGGGGACGCGTGATCGATACCGTGTGAACCTCCTGCATCGGGGAGGGGGGTGTCGCATTTCCGGCCGTGGTGGGCGTCTGTGGGCGCGCCAACCATGCGTATGCCGTCGTCTTGCGGGTAGTTCTGTACCAAAGACGACGAAGGAGAACGCCATGACGATCCCGCAGCCCGAGAACCCTGGTACGCCTCGTCCGGGAGATCCGGACCAGCCGCCGACTGATCCCGATGCCGAGGGAAATCCGGTCACCCCGCCGAACCCGGTCGAAAATCCGTCGAATTGAAAGTTCTTGCAACTTGCCTCGATGTTTCGTCCGGCTGATGGCGCGAGGTCGTTGGGTTTGGGATCGGTGTTGTCTGTGGTGGGGCTCGGCTATCAGCCGGCGTTGCTTCTCGCCGGGTGTCGGTGACGCTCGAAAACTGAGCAGTTCTATCGCTCGAAAAGTGAGCAGTTCTAGTGTGGCGTGTTCTCGGCTCTTGCGGATGGAAGGGTGTCGATCCCGGTGTTTCTGAGCCGGTGGGATGAGCCTTTGAGGGTGGCGACTTCGGCGTGGTGAACGATGCGGTCGATCATGGCTGCGGCGACGACTTGGTCACCGAACACGTCGCCCCAGCGATCTGGGGTGGGCTCATGTTCGTTTCGGTGGAATGTGTCCTGTGCCCCGGCTTGTGGGGGTTCTTCGATAGCGACCACC
>JBBSSC010000030.1:0-12116 GCA_038242465.1 Propionibacteriales bacterium
TGACCCAGGACTCGATCGATGACGTGATCGGAGCCGACGGCATCACGCTTGTCGACTGGTGGGCGTCGTGGTGCGGGCCGTGCCGCCAGTTTGCGCCCGTCTTCGAGGCCGCCAGCGAGGCGCACCCAGATGTCGTCTTCGGAAAGATCGACACCGAGGACCAGCAGCAGCTCGCGGCCGCCGCGCAGATCACGTCGATTCCCACGCTCATGGCGTTCCGCGACGGTGTCCTGGTTTTCTCCCAGCCTGGCGCACTGCCGGCCGCTGGGCTCGAGCAGATCATCCAGTCCGTGCGCGATCTCGACATGGAAGACGTCAAGCGCAAGGTGGCCGAGCAGGAAGCCGCGGACCAGCAGCAGGACTGAGCTGTCCCACCCCCTCGGGTCACACTGCGTAGGTGTCATCGCTCACTTCCTCTCGCAGGCGATGCCGTCCTTGTCACGGTCACTGCCCGAGTTCATGTTGTAAATGGCCTTGCTGACCTTGAAGTTCGTGACGGGCTTGCCTGACGTCTTGTCCTTCGCGCCGGGCTTGCCCACGCCGTGAGGGTGAACCTTATTGAGCTTGGTGCAGTTCGCGTACTTCTTCGCGGGGGCGGCGGTGGCCGGCGCGGCCGAAGCGACAACTCCGATTGTGAGCGAGAAGCTGGCGACGACGATAGAGAGCGTGCGAGTCATGAGGTTCCTTCAAGGTGCGGTTGTACAACTATCGTCCGCGACCTGATCCTGACAATCAGGAATACGCAGACAAATGGTCCGAAAGAACCATGCCGCAGCTCGTATTGACCACCTGAGTAGTCGGCTTCAGAACAAGTTCACACCGTGATGAACGACCTCATCCCGATCGCACCCATGTCGATCGAGCTGTTGAAGAACCGGATGTCTTCGCCGTCCTCGAGCAGGCTCAAGGCCGCCACCATCGGGCGGTAGTGATCGTCGGTGGGGACAGCGATACGCGCCTCGGCCCATGAGCCGTACGGGTCGAGCAGCTTGGCGGTATCGCGATCGCGCAGCGCCACGGCAGTGTCGGCGTCGAACTGCTGAGCCCAGTCCCACGCGGCGCCGCCGTCCCACTTGACCCGACCCAGCGCGTGGACGATGTTGCCGCTGCCGATGAACACGACACCGCGACGACGCATAGCGCGCAAGCGGCCGTAGAGCTCGTAGAGCTTGGGCAGGGGCATCGAGTAGTCAATGCTGATTTGGAGCACCGGCACGTTGGGCGCGGGAGCCAGATGCTTGAGCACGCTCCAGGTTCCGTGGTCGAGACCCCACTGCTTGTCGAGCTCGGCCTCGTACTCGACGAGTTGCTGAGCCAGCACACGCGCGACAGCCGTGTCGCCCACGGAGTCGTACTGTACGCGGGACAGCTCGGCCGGGAAGCCGCCGAAGTCGTAGATGATCGAATTCTTGGGTGCGTCGGTTATGTGCGTCTGCCCCGGCGTCAGCCAGTGAGCGCTGACGACGACGATCGCTTGCGCGACGGGAAGCCGCTCCCCCAGCTCATGCCAGGTGCGGGTGTAAACGTTGTCCGCGATCGCATTCATGGGTGTTCCGTGACCTACGAACATCGTCGGCATGAGCCCGCTGGGAACCAGACGGTTGTCGAGATCGGAGATTGAGTATGTCGCCATGATGCGCCCCCGCATTGGTTGATTGTTCAACTATACGTCATGGCGGTCAGCTCGTCGCTCTTCTCACCACTGCGGGCCCGGCAGCTGGTGGAATCGCGGTGGCATACGCACCTGCTCCGACGACGCTGCCGGCGCGCTCGACCGGCGGGCCAGATCGCGACGGGCCTGCCGGACTGCTGCTTCTGCCTCGTACCAGGCGCAGCTGGTCGCCTTCCAATCGAAGTCGGCATGCCTGCTCAGGGATGCGACCATCCGGCCCACCAGGCTGATATGGGTGCGCGTCTCGCCGATGCCCTCGGGCAGCCACGTCTCATGCAGAAAGCTCGGCAAGCAGCACACCAGCTCACCAGGACCGAACAGCGACCAAAACGCGCCGGTCTGGTGGAATTGCCGCTCCGCCTCGAGCAGTGTGGCCGGGTAGGTGCCGAGCCCGAGGCTCATGTCACCGGTGTCGAGGAAGGTCATCAGCCGCTGTCGCACGCGTGCGTAACGCCGCACCGTCGCGGCAGACTTGCCCTGCGCCTCGGTGCGGAAGAAGTCGTCGATAAGAGCCCAGCCTGGTTCGTCGATGTCCATGCTTCGACTCAAGCACCGAGGTCTGACACTCCGCTATTGCAGCGCCGCCAGAACGCCGGACGTAAAGCTGTCGAACGTCACTCGGTCGGGCGATGAAGGGCGGGCACCGAGACGAACTGCGACGACACCCTCGCTCGGCACGACCGCGATGTACTGGTTGCCGTAGCCGAAGGCCCAATACGCATCCGGCGGAACGTTCGGCGCTAGACGACCTTCGTAGGGCGCCTTGTCGTCGGCGAACCCGGCCTGGCGCAGCACCTCCACGACTTGTCCCTCCGCATTCGTCCACCACAGCAGACCGTACGACGTATTGAACTTCGACGATGGGCTCGTGGCCTGGCGCACGTAGTCGGGCGACACCACCTGCTCCCCCTTCCACGAGCCTGCGTTGAGCATCAGCTGCCCGATGCGGGCCAGGTCGAGGCATGTGGACGTCAGACCCGAATACGTCAGCGCATTGCCGGCCGCGTCTCGACCCCACGTCGTGTCGTGCATGCCGAGAGGCCCAAACAGGCGATCCTGCGCGATGCCGACGACATCGTCGGTCGTGGCGACGTCGTCCAGCACCGACTCGAGCGTCTGCACGGCAGCGTTGTCGTAGACCCACTGCCCACCGGGATCACGATCTTGCGGGAGTCTCGTGGCGAACGAGGTCTGATCGTGCGAGACCCTGATCAGCTGCCGGTCTACCGCCTCGCTCCAGCGGCGTCCGGACGTCATGGACAGCAGATCGCGCACCGTGACGGCTTCGGCGCGGGTACCCCGCCACTCGTCGATCTGCTTCGAGGCCTCGGCATCGAGATCGAGCGCACCCTCGCTGACGAAGCTGCCGACCAGGAGCGACGTCAACGACTTCGCGATCGAGTAGACGCGTTGCTGCTTCTGCGCCGCACCGCCATTCCAGTACGCATCATGGACGAGTTTGCCGTCCTTGATCACCGCGACGCATGTGGAGCCATCCGACCGGAGGTCCTGGTCGAGGGCGTCGAAGCCTCCTCGGCTTTCACGCTCCCAGCTCTTGCCGGGATACACAGCAGTCGGCGTCGGGCTGGGAGTCGGGGTCGCAACGGCCGTCGTCCGTGCCGGTCGCGGCTCCGTGCCGGCACGCGACTCTGGCGTGGAGGAGCACGCCGTGACTGACAGAACAGACATCACGACTGCCGCTGCCCGCATCATCACGCGCCCCACGATGCCAGAACCTGGTGAGAGACCGACCTCGACGACTGCTTCTTGGAGGCGTGCGCGACAATGGAGGGATGCCCACCGCCACCGATCTGCGCCTGTTGTTGCGGCATCCGGTTGAGTTCGTCGCAGGTGAGACACCGACCGAATCGCGCTTCGTCTTCCACACCCCCGAAGGCGACCAGACAGCTACGGCCAACGAGGCGATCGGCCCCCTTAGCCAGGGCATCCGAGTCATGGCGGCAGACAAGTCCGTGCGCGCCTGGGCGACTCCCGCAATCCTCGCACTGCGCATCATGGCCCGCGGCGCGCTCGGCTCGCCCGATGCCACGGAGCTGAGCCAGCTGCAGAATGCGGGTGCCGCGATCGGCCCCAGCGCCGGCGCCGGGCAGGCCGCGATCGCAGCCTTCATGAAGGCACTCGCGGTGGATGCTCCTCCGGCTGCGTCGACTCCCCAGCGTCAGGTCTACGTCTCCCCCAAGGCGGCGGGGCCGCGCAGTCGCGAGACGACCTTCTCGTGGTCTCTCATCGTGTCATTCCTCGAGCAGCCGACACCCGACCAGGCTGCGGTCGTCCGGCTGCGGGTCCATCCGCGCTCCGGCTCATGGGCCGCCTTCGATGCGGGCGATCTGTTCAATGGCTCATCCCACGTCCTGGCGCAGGACGCCAAGGAGCCGTCCGCTGCGATGCTGCGCCGGCTCGACGCGTGGTGGACACCCGCGGCGATGATGCGCGATCCACATGCCCGCGGTGCCGTCACAGTCAGCCCCGACGAGCTCGCCCGACTAGGTGACCGCGCGCTCGCACCCACCCTGATGGCCAACCGCGTCGAGGTGCGCTGGCCTCCCGAGCTGGTGCGTGAGCTCTCGACGTCGGCCGTCGTCCGGCGTCAGGAGTCGCCCGCTTCAGACCGGCCCTCTGCCTTCACGCAGGGCCAGCTGTTCTCGTTCGACTGGCAGATCGCCCTCGGCAAAGACGTACTATCGGCGGCCGAGCTCGATCAGCTCGCCCAGTCGCAGACCGGACTCCTTCGGCTCCGGGACCAGTGGGTCTTTGTCGACAAGGGGCGCCTCAACCGCGTCCTCGAGCAGCGAACCCACGAAATCACCGCGCTCGATGCGCTCCGCGCCGCCGTCACGGGCGAGCTCGAGATCGACGGGCACAAGACCGAGGTCGACACGGTCGGCTGGCTCGAAGACGTCCGCAGGCGGCTCGCGGTCCAGGATCGCGATATTGCGCCGGCGACCCAGCCCAGTGATCTCGACGGCCACCTGCGCGAATATCAGCTGCAGGGCCTGCAGTGGATGACCCAGCTCGTCGATCTCGGGCTCGGCGGCATCCTCGCCGATGACATGGGCCTCGGCAAGACCGTGATGTTGATTGCCCTGCACCTGCAGCGCGCCGTCGAGACCAATGCGCCAACCCTCGTGGTGTGTCCCGCCTCGGTGCTCGGCAACTGGGAACGCGAGATCAAGCGCTTCGCGCCCGACGTCAACGTCGCCCGATACCACGGGCCCGGCCGTAGCCTCCGCGATGTCAAGGACGGCTTCCTGGTCACGACGTACGCCACGATGCGCGCCGATGTGATCGACCTGTCTGAGCATGAGCCCGGCTGGGGCCTGGTCGTGGCCGACGAGGCGCAGAACATCAAGAATCCGCATGCCCGCACGGCCCGGGCGATCCGCGACATACCTGCCGTCGCCCGTCTTGCCCTGACCGGCACCCCGGTCGAGAACAACCTCTCCGAGCTGTGGGCCATCCTCGACTGGACCACACCCGGGCTGCTCGGCACGTACGAGCAGTTCCGCCGCACCTGGTCACGCGATATCGAGTCCCGTCGCGACCCCGAGAAGGCCAATGGGCTGTCGCAGCTCATCCGGCCGTTCGTGCTGCGCCGACGCAAGTCCGATCCCGGCATCGCACCCGAGCTGCCTCCCAAGATCGAGACAGATCACCGCATCAACCTCAGCCGCGAGCAGGTCGGCCTGTACGAGGCGGTCGTACGCAGCACCATGGCCCAGATCGAGCAGGCACAGGGCATCCAGCGTCGCGGCCTGGTCGTCAAGCTACTCACGCAGCTCAAGCAGATCTGCAACCACCCGGCGCAGTTCCTGCGCGAGCCCGAGTCGAAGCTGACCGGTCGGTCCGGCAAACTCGGGGTCTTCGACGAGCTGGTGGCGGAGATCGTGGCCGAAGAAGGCGCAACGCTGGTCTTCACGCAGTACGCCCAGATGGGACGGCTGCTGACCCGACACCTCGACGAGAAGAAAATCGCCAACCAGTTCTTGCACGGTGGAACCACGGTTCGCGGTCGCGAGAAGATGGTGCACGCATTCCAGAGCGGTCAGATGCCGGTCTTCGTCCTGTCGCTGAAGGCGGCCGGCGTCGGTCTCAACCTCACGAAGGCCGATCACGTCATCCACTACGACCGGTGGTGGAATCCCGCGGTCGAGGATCAGGCGACCGACCGGGCGCACCGCATCGGGCAGACCAAGAACGTCCAAGTCCACCGCCTCATCAGCGAGGGCACGATCGAGGAATCGATCGACGAACTCATCCGCTCGAAGCGCTCACTGGCCGACGCCGTCGTCAACGGCGGCGAGGGTGCGCTGACCGAGCTGTCTGACGCCGCCCTGGCTGATCTGGTGCGCCTACGGCACTAGCCTCCGCCTGGCGGAACTAGCCTCCTGCCGCGGTCAGCCCAGGCAGCGCCTGAGCTCCGGCACGCGGTAGAAGAGTCCGCCCGGCGCCGACGGCGCGCACGATGCGCTGAATGGCACGGGCTGCTCGTTGTAGCGCATCGACACCAGCACCTCGCCGGTTGCGTTGCGGTAGGCGGTCCATTCGATGTTTCCGGCCAGACGCCCGGCCACGAATCCTCGCCAGGGATTGCTGCGGTAGGAGAAGGCTCGAGCTGCCTGCTTCTCGCTGCCTGCTTCTCGCTGCCTGGTGCCTCGATCAGCGCCGCGAACGGCATCGTCACCTCGCCATGGGCGTGACGGAACACTGCGGCCGTCCTGTCACCGCCGATCCGTGCGTCAAGCGCCGAGAAGAAGTCGTCGAGCACCGGCCGCGAGCGCTTGAACGAGCTGCGCTCACCGGCGACGCCGGGACCGAAACGGTAGAAGTTGCGGGCATCGACGGCCTCGGCCAGACCCTTGGCCGCCGAGACCGGGACGTAGTCGGCAAAGGTCACTCGGGTGTCACCAGCCATCCCCGCCGCGGTGGTGTAGAGCAGGTAGATGTCGAGTGCCTTGGCGACCGGATTGCTCAATCGGTTGACGTACGACTTCTTGTACAGACGCAGCAGCACCCTATTAGCCGACGCCTTGACGCTGGAGCCGCGCATGACCTTGGCGATCGCCGCACGTCCGGCCTTCGACGAGCCGTCCTCGATCAGCAGATCGCGGTTGGTTGCTCGCGGCGCAGTCACCAGAGCCGGTATCTGGCTCTCCATGCCCGTGCGCATGTAGTTGGCGCTCTGCTTCGTCCGGTAGATCGGGCTGGTCTGGACAACGATCTTCTCGCCGCGCGCCGCAGCGGACGTGAAGTACCCGCGGGAGCTGTCCGCGGTCCGTCGACCGATGCCGCGCCACTCCGTCTTGCCGACCGAGCTCAGCTTGCCGTAGCCGATCTTCTTCTCGGCCTTCTGGAACGCCCGAACCTGGCTCACGAACTTCTTGCCGCGGCTCGTTAGTGCGCCCTTGCGGGATGCGGACGTCCAGACGGCCAGCGCACGCTTCTCGGCGCCACTGGTGGTCAGCGAGCGCGACCCGTGGCGGGCGACGTTCTCGACGAAGAACAGGTCATATCCCGCGGGCGGAACCGCGACAGAAGTGGCTGCCGGGTCGCCGTACGGCGTCTGGTTGGAATAGAACTTGTCGCTGCTGACCTGTGCAGCCGCTGCCGTCAACGTCAGAGCCGCCGAGACCAGAGCCACTGTGAACAGGGTGAACATCCGCCGGGTTCGCATCCGCCCACTGTAGATGCGACTTGATCAGGAGTTCTTATGTGCGAAGGTGTGCGGATGCAATCACGTCCGTCGGCCTTCTGGGCCGCCATGCTGATCATCGCCCTCACGGTCGTCCAGCTCGCGGTGGGCGCCTCCGGTGTCTACGACCAGTACGACGGCAAGGGGTTCGGCTACCGGCTGCTGGTCTACCCGGTGCTGATGCTGCTGGTGCCAGCCGTCTGGTGGTGGCGGACGCGCGATGCGTCGACACTCCCCTGGGGTGCGTTCGCGCTGATCATGGCACCGTTCTTCATCGACATCACAGGCAACACCCTCGACCTTTATGACTCGTTCGAGCCGTGGGACAACATCAACCATTTCGTCAACTGGATGCTCCTTCTGTGGGGCTGCGGGCTGCTGATCGCCCGCGCGAACGTCCAGCCGCGCTGGCTGCTGGTCTTCGGCATCACGGGTCTCGGAGCGATCCTGGCGGTAGGCTGGGAGCTCGGTGAGTGGTACACGTTCATTCGCCGCGGCACCGAGCTCGACGGCGCGTACGAGGACACCCTGAGCGATGAGCTGCTCGGCACGCTGGGCGCATTTGTCGGCGCGATCATCGCGGACCGGACGACGCGTCCGGCGCGCGCGAAGACACCTGCGGGTTAGATCGTCCCGTCGGCTTTGCCCTGGACGACCTCGAACTTCGCGACGACGTCGCCAGATGGGAACCGGAACGTGACCTTGATGGTCTGGCCGACCTTGACGTCGCTGGCTGAATCTCCGTCGAGTCGGCAATACTCGACTCCATCCAGCCGCCGATGTACGCCTTCTCCTGCCCCGGAACGACGACGATCTTGGCCTCACGCACCGCGATGGCGTCATTCGGGCCGTTGTTCGCGACGCCTGGGTGGGCCGCGGTGCGGGCGACCACCGGCGCGACGAACGTCGCCAGCGGCGCGTCGTTCGCGTAACCCTTGTGCCGGCTGAACTTGAGCGTGACTGGAAGCGTCGATCCAATCTGCACTCGATCACTGGCCCGCAGCCTGTAGCCGTCTCCGACTCCTCCGATATCGATCGGCACGGCTGGCTCGACCGGCACATGCTGACGTTGGCCGTAGAGCAGGAAGACCGGCGCATCCGAGTCCTCGGGCTGGCCCGCTGTGGCCGAGTTGATCTCAAACGCGGTCTTCGTGTGGTTGACCAGTCTTGCCGACAACGTGGCCGTCCCATCGTCGTTCATGACGAGTACGGGCTTCTTCACCTCGACGTCGGGCAGCGGATCTGCGACAGGCGTGCTCGTCGGCGCGGACGCAGAACGACGTTCTGACGTCATCGCTGTCGCGGCCACGCCCGCCACGACCCCGCCGATCACACTGACACCTAGGACTATCCCCGTGAGTCTCCTCGAGATCACGTCAGCAGCCGTCGCGCATCAAGCTGGGCTCGGTGCCCTTGGTGACCTCGACGAACGTCACGGGGTCGATGCCCTCGATCAGGTCAGGCGCCGGATCGAACAAGAAGCCAATCCAGCCGCCATTCTCCTCATCGAAGACCCGGACGCCCGACTGGCCGTAGCCCGCCTCGACCAACGCCTCCTCGGGATACGTCGCGGCGACCTCGTTGTACGTGCTGCCGACACCGATCCCGTCTGCCGTCGTGACCCCGTCGCGGCGAATGCCGATCGACACGATCTCCCCGTTGCCGAGCGTGTAGACGCCCAAGTCGTCGACGTACTTCTCCTTCCAGACGAGCGGCAGGTCGGGGCATCCTTCGTCCGTCTTGGTGCCAGCCACGAAATATCCGGTCGCCAGCGCATCCGCTGCGCTCATACCCACAGTGACCGGACCGACGGCACCCGGAGCGATCGTAAGCGAATCGGAGGCTGGCGTAGCCGTAGCCGTGGTACTCGGAGCAGGCTTCGTTGTCGAGGGGGTCCCATGGGTGACGGCATTCACTACGATGCCTGCGCCGATACCGCCGACCACACTGATCGCCAGGACCAGCGCGGCGATCTGCTTGTTCATCATGATAATTCTTCCTTCTGTCGGTGTCTGTCACCCATCTAGATGCGTGAAGTGCTCAAAAGGTTGTTGCGGCACCGGACAATTTTTCGCGGACGTAACTGCGGGCCGTGTGAATGCGTGCCTTGACGGTGCCGAGCGGGCAACCGGTCAGCTCCGCGATCTCGTCGTACGGAAGCGCACCGAGATCGCGCAGGATGAAGGCCTCGACGGTCGCGGGGTGATCGCGCTCAAGTTGTTCCAGGGCGTCCAGCACGTCGAGCCGAGTACCGGCGATGATGCTCGTGGTGCGCGGATCGGGGCGTTCACCCATCAGGTCGGTGGTCGCGTCCCTGAAACGGTTCTTCATTGACCGGTACGTCTGAAGGGCCTGATTCGAAGCGATGACAGTGACCCAGCCAGGGAACGAGCCGTGCCCGCTGAAGCCGTCGAGCCTCGTGGCGATCGTCAGCAGCGTCTCCTGCGCAGCCTCTTCGGCGTCGTCACGATACGGCAGGAACTTTGCGCATCGGCGCAGCACAAGGGGCCGTACTGCTGCGAGCAGGTCCTCCGTCGCGTGCGGCGCCCCCGCCCGGGCCCTGGCGACGAGCTCGTCCCAGTTCGTGTCCATGCGCCTCCCCGTTGGACCGTGTGAACGTCCATACTGACTGCATCATGAGGAAGATCGGGCGCTATCGGTTGGACGAGGTCCATGGTTCCGGTGCGTTCGCGACCGTGTGGCGCGGCTTCGACACCGAGCTCGAGATCCCCGTGGCAGTCAAGGTGCTGGCCGAGAACTGGTCGCACCATGCCGATGTCCACGAGCGGTTCCTGGCCGAAGCGCGCTTGCTGCGACGGATCGCGAGCGACCGGGTCGTCCGTGTCTACGACATCGGGACATATGAGGCACAGCCCTATTTCGTGATGGACTTCATCGCCGGAGGGACACTCGCCGACGTGGCCGACGGTTCGCTCGGGGTGCCGGATGCCTTGGCGATGGCGGAGGGTTCAGCCCGTGCGGTCGCCGAGCTTCACGCTGCGGGTGTCGTGCACCGCGACATCAAGCCCAGCAATCTGCTCGTGCAGCCGGTCGACGGCGGACGCGTGCTGGTCGCCGATCTCGGCAGCGCGAAACGGCTTGCGGAGGCCTCCGGCATCACGGTCACGACCGGAACCCCGCGTACATGGCTCCCGAACAGGCCATGGGCCGCTCGATCGACGAGCGATGCGACGTCTACTCGCTCGGCGTCGTGACGTACGTGCTGCTGACCGGACGACTCCCGTTCGACGTCAGCGATCCCATGGCGCTCGTGGTCAGAAGGGCTACGGATCGTCCCCCGCCGCTCGACGACAGCTCGCTGGACTCGCTGCTCGCGCGGTCGATGGCGCTGGACCCCGGCGCGCGCCCGCAGACTGCGAACGACCTGGCCGATGCCCTCGCCCACCTTGCCGCCGGGGGGCGCGAAGCTCCGCTCCGCCAGGGTTGGCAGGCCCGTGTGGTGCTGCCGCTGGCCGCACTGATCTTCGTCGCATCGGCCACTGTCACCTGGCTCATCCTGCGTTGAGCGTTGAGCACGAGGCGGCCGTCTCATCGGGTGCCGCTCACCAGATGACGCCCATCAGGTCGGTCAGCTTGCGACGCTGCTCCTCGATGACGTCGACGGGCACCCAGTTGGGAGGCTGACTCAATCCGGCCACGAGCCGCACCAATTGATCGAGGTACGAACGGCCGCCGCGATGCGTCACCATCGCGCGAAGACCCGGACCCACGATGGTTGCCAGCGGAGGAGGCGATGCCCGGCGGATCAGCGTGCTGCCGATCAGGCAGACCCGCAGCTCGGCGTCTTCGACGGCGTCCTCGTCGAGGGCCAGGATGATCTCGGCGAAGCGATCTTCGTCGAGATCGGCGAGCCAATGCTTGAGCGTCGCGGTCGTCGACTCATCACATCTCCAGGCGTCGCCGGGATCGTCCTCGTCGGGCGACAAGATCGAACGCCATGCACCCAGCGAGCACAACATGAGCTCCTCCGACATCACATCCTGCAAGGCACATGCGGTCAAGGTGTTGCTCACGAATGCCTCGAGGTGGCCCACGAGATGCTCGCCAGCTGCTTCTACGGACAGGCCGAGATCGACGGCACGCTCGGAGACCAGCACCTGCCAGTCTTCGCGTTCTTGCACTCCCCTGCACACCCGCAGCGCCACGTGCCGGACCGCTTCGACCACGCCGGTACGGAACGCGCCTTCGGCTGTCATCTCGAGCGCCCTGGACACCACCATCGGAGCCGCCACGGCCGCGACAGTCTCCATCCGCACCATCAGCGCATCGACATGTGCGAGCCCAAGGACTGCTCTCGCGTTGGCGACGACCCAAGGGGTTAGCGGACCGTACTGCTGGTCGTGACTGAAATCGATCTGCTCCGACAATTGGAGCCCCGGCACGGTCACCGGCCTACTGATCCCCGCCTCGAGTGAGACGATGCCTAGCCGCACCGCCATTGCTTCTTCGTCCCCAACTTCAGGTTCACGCATGAACTCCCCCAATCCGGGCGCACCGTGCGCTCCGTACTCCGACGCTACGAGAATGGTGCGACAACTGGGCCCAGCGCAGCGAAATGGCTGTGGACAAGATGTTCCTTCGTGCACCTGACTGAGTCTCAGCGCGGTCTGAACGTGGCCGGGAAGAAATGCCGGTGCTCGAGCTGCCGCTCGATGGCGTCGGCGAGCGATCTACGCTCGCCGTTCTCGACATCGGCCAGCATCGGATCGAGCA
>JBBSSC010000031.1:0-11966 GCA_038242465.1 Propionibacteriales bacterium
CTTCATGCCACGGACGTAACCGCCGAGCATGAGGTTCTGCTCGACCGTCTGACCGTGGAAGACGCGCTTGCCCTCCTGGACGTAGGCCATACCGTTGCGCACTCGTGTGTGGGGCGCCGTGCGGGCGATGTCCTCGCCGTCGAACTTCACGGATCCGGCCTCGACCTTGTTCAGGCCGGCGATCGCCCTCAACGTCGTAGTCTTGCCTGCGCCGTTGCGGCCCATCAGGACCGTGATCTCGCCGGGTCGGACCACGAGCGATACGTCCCAGACGACCCGAAGATCGCCATAGCCAGTACCGAGGTCGGTAACCTCGAGGACAGGTGCCGTGCGGGTTGCCTCACTCATGACGCTCCTCCAAGGGTCGTGTCGGGGTCTTGCCGGGAGCGATGTCGGCCAGGACGACCGGTTCGCCGCCCGCGCTGGTGTCGATGCCGAGGTACTCGCTCATCACCCGCGGGTTGTTCTCGATCTCGGTCGGCGTGCCGCGAGCCATCAGCTCGCCGTGCGCCAGCGCGACGATCTCATCGGCGAGCGAGAGCACGAGCTGGAAGTTGTGCTCCACGAGCACGACCGTTCCGCCCGCGTCTCGAACGCGCCGGACGACGTCGGCCAGACGGTCGACCTCGTCCTCGTCGAGGCCTGAGGCGACCTCGTCGAGCAGGAGCACGCCGGGGCTGGAGACCAGGCAACGTGCGACCTCGAGAAGACGACGCTGACCCAGCGGCAATGACACGGCCTCGAGGTCTTCGAGGTGACGGATGCCGGTCAGGTCGAGCGCGCGGCGCGCCTCGGCCAGATCCTCACGACGGACCCGCCGGTAGCGCGGCAGCCGCAGGACGGCTTCGAGCACTGTGGCGCGTTGGTGCGCGTAACGGCCCGACGTGACAGCCTCGAGCACCGAGATTCCCTCGGGGATGTTCGGCGTCTGGAACGTCCGCGCCACACCGGCACGAGCGACCTGGTCGGAGCCGAGCTTGTCGAGCCGATCACCGTCGAGGCTGATCTGACCTGCATCGGTGCGGTAGAAGCCACAGATCATGTTCAGCAAGGTTGTCTTGCCCGATCCGTTCGGACCGATCAGTGCGGTGATGCGCCCCGGCACCGCCTCGAGGTCGACCTCGACGAGTGCCCGGTTGCCACCGAAGGACTTCGAGACGCCCGCGACCCGCAGCGTCTTGCCCGGCACGGCCGCGAACTCGACGTCGCTCGCATTCTCAACAGAACGTTCGTGTGCCGTAGCAGGCGAGTACCGGTTGGCAATCTGCCGGGCCAGGCCGGTGAGACCTCCGGTCAGCAGCACCCCGCCGATCAGCAGGAACGCGCCGGTGACCAGCAGCGAGTACTCCTTGTAGCCGGAGCTCTGGTTAAGCCCGAACTGCAGGATGAACGCGCCGACGAGGGCACCGTAGACGCTGGCCGATCCGCCCAGGACCGAGGCAGCCAGCACCGTCGTGGCGACGGTGAAGGCAAATGCTTCGGGCGAGACGTACAGGTCGAGGCTTGCGAAGAGCGCGCCGGCCAGGCCCGCCGGGATGGCGCCGAGGCTGTAGGCCAGGAGCTTCATGCGGAAGACCGAGATGCCCATCGACGATGCGAGCACGGGGCTCTGCTTCAGCACGCGCAGCGCGATGCCGTGACGCGAGACGGCGATGTTGCGCATCACGACGAACCACAGGGCCGTCACGATAACGATGACCAGGTAGTACTGGTCGGGGTTCAGCACGTTGCCGAACAGCGTGGGGCTGAGGATACCGGTCAGACCGTTGCGTCCACCGGTCTCCTCGCGGAAGATCGACAAGATGTCCGGCACCATCAGCACCAAGAAGAACGACGTCATGGCCAGCGACCAGCTGCCGAGGCGCAGGCCCGGGATACCGGTGATGATTCCGACGGCCAGAGCGGCCAAGCCGGCGACGGCCAGCTGCAGCAAGATATCGGTATGGCCTGCCTTGGACAGAATGCCTGCGGCATAGGCGCCACCGGCGTACATCGCGGCCTGGCCGAGAGCGAGCTCACCGGCGAAGCCGAGGCTCAGGTTCAGTCCGCTGACGAGTAGCGACAGGATCAGGGCGAGCTGCACCTGACGGATGATGCTGTAGTCGACGTTGACGAACGGCAAAATCGCCACCAACACACCGAGGACGAGCGGGATCGTCCAGCCGGGGACGACTTTGAAGATGCGGAGTCGGTCCATGTCAGACGACCCTTTCCTTGGATCGGACGAACAGTCCGGCGGGCCGCGCCAGCAGCACCGCGATGAGAATGAGGAAGACTGAGAGGTTCGCGTACTCGCCACCGAGGTAGCGGCTCGCGTACGCCTCGACCAAGCCGACGAGCGTGCCGCCCACGAGCACACCGGGGATCGAGCCGAAGCCGCCGATGGCGAGCACGACGAAGCCCTTGAGTGCGAGTGCGGCGCCCAGCGTTGACACCGCGAAGGTCTTCGAGCCCACGAACAGACCCAGGAGGCCGGCGATCGCGCCTGCGGCGACGAAAGCGGACAGCGCCATTGCACGGACGTTGACTCCACGCAGCTGTGCAGCCTCACGGTCCTCGGACATGCCGAGCAGGACCAGGCCGACCATGGTGCGACGCGAGATCAGCACGAGTGCGCCGACTAGCAGGATGACGATCACGATCAGCGCGATCTCGACCGGGTACGCACGGCCACCGGCAATCGTCACGGCGTCGTTGCCACCGAAGAAGGGCACGGTCAACGGCTGGCTGCCCCAGATGAGCTGCACGGCGCCGTCGAGGAAGATCGAGGCGCCCAGTGTCGTCACCAGGACGTTGTGCACGTCCTTGACCGGGCGGATGGCGATCCGCTCCTCAATCGCGGCCACCACAGCTACGACCACGCCAGCCATCAGCACGACCAATGGCCAGGGCAGGTCCCAGGTCACGAGTCCGGAGTACGCCACGAAGGCGCCCACCATCATCAGCTGTGCCTGGGCAAAGTTGAAAGTCTTCGATGCGATGAAGACGATGTTGTAGCCAATGGCCACGAGCGCATATACGGCGCCGAGTGCGAGTCCACCCCAGATGAGTGTCACGTTGTCGATCCTGCTTTCTGCAATTGCATGAGTCTGTCCCCCACGTCGGGCTGGGTCAGGGGGCAGCGACGGATCGCTGCCCCCCGAGCCGGGTGCTTACTGGAACTGACCGTCCTTGAGCTTGGACGGGGGAATGAACGCAAACTCGTCCGCGTTCGGGTTCGGCGCGTGGTCGTCAGCGGTGAAGTTGTACCGCGTAAGGATTACGGTGTCAGCCGATTCCTGGACCGAGGAGTCCTCCAGCGCCTTAGCGATGTCCGCCGGCTCGGACGAGCCGGCCTTCTCGGCAGCGGCAGCCACCAACGGCAGCGCGTCGTAGTTGTACGCCAAGATCAGCGTGGCCTTGATCGGGCCGATGCCCTTCATGGTCTTGACCGCGTTGTTGACTCCGGTCGCAGCAGGGTCGAACTTGGTGCTCTTGTAGACCTGCATGACCAAGTTCTTGACCACGGCCGTGCCGAGCACGCCGGACGGCGGCTCGGTCGAGATGATGCCGGTCGCGGACACCGAGGTGTTGCCGATGACCGGGATGTCCCAGCCGAGCTTCTCCAGGCCCTTGAGTACGTAACCGAGCGGGGCGCCATAAGCGTCGAGCACGAGCACGTCCGGCTTGGTGTCCCGGATGGCTGCGAGCTGGGCGCTCATGTCGAGAGCCGCGACATCATATTCCTTGTTGGCAGTGACCTCCAGGCCGCCCTTGGAGAAGATCTCCTCCGAGGACTTGGCGAAAACCTCGCCGTAGGAGCTCGAGCCGTGCAGGACGCCGACCTTCTTATAGCCCTTCTCGCCAAAGTAGGGCAGGTATGCCTGGATTTGGTCGCCTGCGCTCGCCGAAAGGTCGAAGTTCAGCGGGAACTGCTTCGGATCACTCGACGTCTGCGTGGGGCCGATGTTGAACGACAGGATTTTGTTCTGCTTGAGGATCGGCAGCGTGGCATCGGAAACCGTCGATGGCCCGGAGTTGAGGACCAGATCGGGCTTGTCCGAGTTGATTGCCTCGCGGAGCTTCGTCACGGCGACAGTCGGATCTGCCGAATCGTCGATGACCTTGATGGTCACCTTGCGGCCGTCGACGCCCCCGCTCTTGTTGACGAACTTCACGCCAGCCTGCGCCGAGTTGACCGAAGTCAAGGCGTTGTCGGCCAGGACTCCCTCGCCGCCGATGCCACCCAGGACAATCACCTTGTAGTCATCAGACGAGGCGCCGTCTTCAGATCCAGACCCGCAGGCCGAAAGGACCAGGCTCAGCGCTGCAGCCCCCCCTGCAAGCGTCACGAGACGATTCTTCATGTTCACACCCTTCGACATCAGCAAACCAAGCGCTTGCTAGTTTTAGTAGGTTAGCATGATGTGGCTCACATGGGTCAACCCAAGCCCCGAAATCTGTCAAACGCAGGTCCCAGCGGTTAGAAGCCAGCGCGCGGTTGCTACACATCAGTCATCACGGCAATTTTCCCCGGCAGCGCAGATAGGCGCCGACCACATTCGTCCGACGCCCTCGGGGCAGTTCTAGAACGTGACTAGCGGGCGAGCCCTCTACCCATGGCGCCGATCAGCTCGCTTCGCATCCTCTGCGAAACCCCGGCCATGGGCAGCGCGCCCGATGCCCCATGGAACGTCCCCGGAAAGACGTGGAGCTCCGTCGAGACGCCCGCTTGGAGCAGTCGTTGTGCGTAGGCCATCCCCTCGTCTCTCAGCGGATCGAACTCACACACGGAGACATAGGCGGGCGGCAGCCCACCCAGGTCGGCCGCGCGGGCCGGCGCGGCGTACGGGGACACCTGCCCGCGGCCGTCGACCGGTCCGAGGTAGTGCTGCCAGCTCTGGACAGCATTGGGACGATGCCAGATCGGCGTGTCGGCGAACGCCCGCATCGACGGAGTCTCGAGCCGGTCGTCGAGCTCGGGGATGTCGAGCAACTGGAAGCAGATCTGCGGTCCGCCCAAATCTCGGGCTCGGAGAGCCACCCCCGCAGCCAGCCCAGCACCTGCGCTGACACCGGCGATGGCGATTCGTCCAGGGTCGACCCCCAGCGTGGATGCGCGGGCTGCCACCCACTCCAGTGCTGCGTAACAGTCGTGGATCGCCGCAGGGAACGGAAACTCCGGCGCGAGCCGATAGTCGACCGACACCACCACTGCGCCCAGCGATGCGCACAGCTGCGCAGGAAGCAGCAGATCAGTTGCGGCACTGCCGAGGACGAAGCCACCGCCGTGCATGTAGACGATGGCCGGGCGATCTCGCACCTGCTCAGAGCCGGCCGGATCGTCGGGAGTCAGAAGATAAATCTCGAGGTTGTCCTCGTCCGATGCCCCACATACCGTCTGGCGGGTGATGCGGACCCCGTCGGGGATCTGCACCGCAGGCTTCTGCTCGTTGAGCGCCTGCATCAGCGCGCGAGCTTCCTGCGGGTCGGTGATATCGAGCTGCGGCAGCATCGACAGCCACGGCTGCAGCTCGGGGTCGAAAGCGAGCGCCATCGCACGCCCTTTCAGATCGGTGTGTCGTATCGGTTGTTGATGTGCGCTCAAGTCTGAAGAACTAGGCACAGCCTCGTCACCCGCCAGGTGGTGCCAGAAGGGTCCGATTTCACGCCAACTGGCGATTCTCGAATTGCCGTCACACAGGAAGATCCTGCGCACGCAGCCGGTGAAGCGCCAGCGACAAACTCATCCGGGCGATGCCTTCAGAACCCGTGATCGACACGCCGATCCGCTTCTCGATGCGCTCGAGCCGAGCGGAGACCGAATTGTGGTGCAGGTGGAGCTGCCGAGCGGCCTCGCGCAAAGAGCCTGACGCCACGTAGACCTCCAGTGTCCTCAGCATCTGCACGCCATCGGGTTCGGACAGCAGCTCGTCGAACACCTCCAGGTCGACGACGCCGGTGATGTCTTGGCTGCGCAACTGGGCCGCCAGCAGCTCCAGCGGGCCAAGATCGTCTGCACGCACCATGGCAGATCCATAAATCGCCGAGGGATAGCCCGCACGTGCGGTGAACCTCAGCGCCCGACAGGCCTTGTCCCATGACGATGCCGCATCGCTCGCGGGGACGCGGCTGCCGATTCCCACGCGGACGTCCTTGGGAGCCGCCAGCGATGCCGCCGCCTCTCCGACGACGACGACCGCGTAGTAGTCGCCGAATGAACGGTGGAGATTGTGCGTCGCGCGGCCCGACAACGATCGCGCGAATGCCTCCATCGATGCGGCCGGCCCCGACACCGCCAGGACCGAGACGGGCTCCGAGGGAGACAGGCCCAGCAGCTGCAGGGCGCGCATCCGTTCGGGCACCTCGGCCGTGCGACTCAAGACAAGCTCCAACAGCGCCCCGTCGTTCAGGGAAGGCCGGGCCATCGTGTCGCGTGCGAGGGACGAGATACAGGCCAAGGCGAGCCGCTCGAGCAGGATGTCGTCGAGCGCTACCGCACACTCCCGCGTCCGCTCCAACCACACTTCGTGGTCGGGCCCGGCCGAGTGGGTCATGGCCCCGTTGGGCGGACCCCCGGCCGCGACCCGGCCGTCGGGCCACGCACGCAGCGCCATCTGCCCGTCGAGGCTTTTGACCCCCACTCCGCACTCGGCGAATGCCGCCGACTCGCGCGCGAGAACGCTCGTACTGACCTGCTGCTCGATCAGGGCGTCGAAGAAGCTGATGACCCGGACGGAGTTCTCCGAGCCCGCGTCCAGCGCGCTGAGGGTGAAGATGAGTCCCTGCACGGCCTCTCCCGTCATGGCGAACGAAGGTCACATGATAGGGCTGACCCTAGCAAGCACATGCTTGTTTCGCCGCTATGTGCACTCGACGCGCCGATCGGCGCGGACCTGCCCCCCAACCGCCGCCAGATGGCGAGAGACGCCCGTCTCATTTGTCTCGACAATTCACATATCGGCCAGACGGCACCGAATCGGCCGCGCGACCTCATTCTCGCCAGCAGCGCTCAGGAGTACACATGACTCAAACACCCGACACCCGACAGCCAACAGGGCCGCAGGACTCGACCAGCGTCCGCGAGGTGGACGTCGTCGTGATCGGCGCGGGCTTTAGCGGCATGTACGCGCTGTACCGTCTGCAGTCCAGCAGCCTCTCGGTGATCGGCTTCGAGGCTGGCGACGGCGTGGGCGGCACGTGGTACTGGAATCGTTACCCCGGCGCCCGCGTCGACATCGAGAGCATGCAGTACTCCTACTCGTTCGACGACGCTCTCCAGCAGGAGTGGCAGTGGCCCGAGCACTTCTCCGCGCAGCCCGATCTCGAGGCGTACGCAAATCACGTGGCAGACCGCTTCGACATCCGCGACATGATCCAGTTCTCGACGCGGGTGACGCAGCTGACGTTCGACGAGGGCTCAGATCGGTGGCACGTCCTCACCGACCAGGGCGATCGCGTGACTGCCCGCTGGGTCATCGCGGCGACGGGCAGTCTCGATGCGACGAACGTCCCAGACTGGCCGGGGCTAGACGACTTCGAGGGCGATTGGTACCACACGTCGAAGTGGCCCAAGGACGGCGTGGACTTCACGGGCAAGCGGGTCGGCCTGATCGGCACCGGCTCGACGGGAATCCAGGTCACCCCCGTCGTCGCCGAGCAGGCGGGTCACCTGACGGTCTTCCAGCGCACCCCCAACTTCTCCGTCCCGTCCCTCAACCGGCCGCTCGAGCCCGACTACGTCGAAGACTGGAGACAGAACTACTCCGACCGCCGCAAGGAGATGCGCGGCCAACCGCTCCTGACGATGTCGACCGGAACCGGCCGGTCAATGTGGGACTACACGCCTGAAGAGCGCGAGCAGATCATGGAGCGGGCTTGGAGGTCGCGCAACGGATTCGAGCTCGTGAGGTGCTTCAACGACGTATCCACCGACATCAAAGCCAATGACGTCCTTGCGGAGTTCGTGCGCACCAAGATCCGGGCGATCGTCTCGGAACCGGACGTCGCGGAGCTGTTGTGTCCGAAGACGTATCCAATCGGCGCCAAGCGGATCTGCGTCGACACGGGGTACTTCGAGTCATTCAATCGCGAGAACGTCACGTTGGTCGACGTCCACACGGACCCCATCACAGGCCTGACCCCGCAAGGACTGGCCACGACGGCCGCCACGTACGAGCTCGACGCGATCATCCTCGCGACGGGGTTCGATGCGATGACCGGGGCGATGGAACGCATGGACATCACAGGCGTCGGCGGGGTGCGCCTGCAGGACAAGTGGGGCGAGGGGCCGACGACATATCTGGGCATGGTCGTCAGTGGATTCCCGAATCTCTTCATGGTCCACGGACCGCACAGCCCGTCGGTCCGCGCCCAGATGATCATGGGCGGCGAGCTGCAGGTCGACTGGATCTTGGACGTCATCGATCGGCTGGAAGACACCCAGGTGTCCAGGCTCGACACGACGCCCGAGTGGGAGCAGATGTGGCTCCAAGAGGTCGACACCGCGGCCGATCGGACGCTCCTCGGCCAGGCTAACTCCTGGTTCGTCGGCGCCAACATCCCCGGAAAGCCGCGGGTCTTCATGATCTACAGCGGCGGGTTCGACCAGTACTACCGGCACTGCACCGACGCCATCGACAACGACTTCCGCGGCTTCGAGCTGAGCAACCGGCGAGAGCCGATCGGCGATCCTACGACGACCTGAAGCCTTCGGTGCCGTCGTCCCATCTCTGGCCATCGGCCTGACCAAACCAAGCGCTTGTTAGTTTATCGGCTAGCATGGCATGGCTCACACGAGCTCTCATGTCGCAAGGTTTGTCAAACACCGATCCCAGGAGCTGGAATGGACGCTCGCACACCATACGGAATCACCGTGATAACAGGCGCCGGCGGTGGCGTCGGGCAAGCCACGGCCCGTCGACTTGCCGGCCAGGGCGCTCAGCTTGTGCTGCTCTACCGGTCGAGCCGGCCCGATGACCTCATCGCCGAATTGGGCGATGCGGTCATCGACGCGGTCGCCTGCGATCTTGCCGACGCCGCGGCTGTGACGAGCCGCATCGACGGAGTGATCGAACGCCACGGCGACATCCGCACGGTCATCCATGCAGCCGGACCTCATGTGCCGATGATCCATCTGTCGAAGGTCGAGACCGCCGACTTCTCGCACCAGATCCGCAATGACGTCGACGCCTTCTTCCACCTGGCTCAGGCCGTGCTCCCGTCGCTGCGGCGGACCGCAGGCACGTTGACGGTCGTCACGACGGCCGCGACGACCCGCTACCCCGTGCGCGACGGTCTCTCGTCGGTGCCCAAGGCGGCCGTCGAGGCGCTGGCCCGCGCCCTCGCGGCCGAGGAGGGACGCTTCGGAATCCGGGTCAACTGTGTCGGCCCCGGCATGCTCGACGACGGCATGTCGGCACGCCTCATGGCCTCCGGCGACCTCGACGAGCGCGCACTCGACGTCGCGCGATCAAATATCCCACTGCGCCGGTTCGGCTCGTCTGCCGACATCGCCGAGGCCATCGCCTACCTCGCATCCGATGCCGCCGGCTTCGTAACGGGGCAGAAACTCGACATCGACGGAGGTTACGGAATATGAGCAAGTCAATGCACCTGGCACTTTTCGCACAGGGCGTGGGCGTCGCCCAGTCAGTGTGGCGATCCCCCCGCACCCAGCCCGAGTCGCTGCACTCGCTCGGCCACTGGGCGCGCCTCGCGCAGACCGCCGAAGCGGGCTGCTTCGATGCATTCTTCGTGGCGGACGCGCTCAATCTTGCCCCCACGATCGCGAAGGACGCCACAGATCGTCCCGATCCCGTCGCAGTCCTGTCCGCGGTGGCCGCCGTGACATCGCGCATCGGCCTGGTGGGCACGAGCTCAACGACCTACAACGATCCGTTCACAGTCGCCCGGCAGTTCGCCACCCTCGACCTGCTCAGTGACGGCCGCGCGGGCTGGAACATCGTGACGACCGCGATCGCCACTGCGGCGGCGAACTACGGCTCGGCGGGCCTGCCCGATCACGAGCTGCGCTACGAACGCGGCGAAGAGTTCGTCGACGTCGTCCGGGCCCTGTGGCAAACATGGCAGGACGATGCGATCGTCGCAGATCGCGACAGCGGCGTGTGGGCCGATCCCGAGAAGATCCGCTCGATCGACCACGTGGGCGAGCACTTCACGGTCAAGGGTCCCTTGACCCTGCCCCGCTCGCCACAGGGTCTTCTGCCGCTGGCCCAGGCCGGCTCGTCACCCACCGGGATGAAGCTCGGCGCCCGTGTGGCAGACCTCGTGTTCACGACCCAGTACGAGCTGGGCGCGTCGCGCGACTTCGTCGACTCGATGCGAAAGCTCGCAGTCGAGAACGGCCGCGCCGCCTCCGACGTCAACGTGCTGCCGGGCATCACGCCGATCATCGGCCGCACGCTGGCCGAGGCCCGCGAGCTGGCAACCGAGCTGGCGTCGTACGTCAGCGAGGAGTCCACGCTCGAGCTCATGAAGCAGACCTTCGGCGGCATCGACCTGTCGGGCTATGACCTCGATGCGCCGTTCCCGAACATCCTCGACCAGCTGCCCAACCACGCAAGCGTCTCGCGGCCGACGCTGTTCATCAAGATGGCTATCGACGAGGGACTCACACTGCGCCAGATGGTGCAGCGCATCGGCCTGAGCATCGGCCACCGCGCCCTCGTCGGGACGCCCGACATGGTCGCTGATGAGATGGTCCGCTGGTTCGAGGCGGGCGCAGCCGATGGCTTCATCATCCTGCCCGCAGATCTGCCCGTGGGCCTGGACGATTTCGTCGAGCACGTCGTGCCCCGGCTTCAAGATCGCGGCTTGCTGCGCAGGCAGTACACAGGCAGCACGCTGCGCGAGCACCTGGCCGAGTGATGGCGCACATCGACCCAAGCAGCTTCCGGGAGACGCTGGGCCACTTCCCCACCGGCGTCGTGGTCGTCACGGCGGTCGTCGACGGCGAGCCGCTCGGCATGGTCGTCGGCTCATTCACCTCGGTCTCGCTCGACCCGCCGCTGGTCGCCTACCTTCCGGCCCGCACGTCGTCGAGCTACGCCAAGCTCGGTGCCGCCAAGACGTTCTGCGTCAATGTGCTGGCGGTCGAGCAGGAGGCACTGTGTCGCCAGTTCGCCTCGCGCGCGGGCGACAAGTACGCGGGGGTCGCGTGGCATCTCTCGGCGCTCGGATCGCCCATCCTTGACGAGGCAGTGGCCTGGATCGACTGCTCGGTCGACCGCGTGGTCGAGGCCGGCGACCACGACATCGTGATCGGCGCGGTGCACGATCTCGGCGTCGGCACGGGCGGGGCTCCGCTGCTGTTCTTCCAGGGCGGTTACGGCGGCTTCAGCTCACGATCGCTCGTGGCCGGCTTCTCGGCCGATCTGCGCGAGCAGCTGCAGGTCGCCGATGTCGCCAGACAACCCATGGAGTCGCTGGCCGCCGAGCTCGATCTGTCGTGCTACGCCCAGGCCGTCGTCGACGGCGACCTAGTCATCGTGGCCGGTGCGGGAGCCGGTGGCGACGCCGTCAGAACCCACATCGGGCGCCGGATGCCATTCCGCCCGCCCTACGGCGCTCTGCTGTGCGGCGACGAAGCACCTGCCGACGTCGTCGCCCGCTGGGAGGGCGCCGCCGCTGCGACCGTCACCGAATCGGTCCGCGACGAGCACCTGCGCATGCTGCACCAGGTGCGGGAGCGAGACTGGTCGATCGGCCTGGTGGCCCCGGGCCACGACGAGGTGTGGTCGGAGGTCGCGCAGTTCTCGGCCGTCGCGCCGACGCCCGAGCTCGAGCGCCGGATCGGTCGACTCATGGACGATCTGTTGCCCTACTACGAGCCGTCGAGCCTGCCGGACGGTGAGCTCGACGTCCGGTTGCTCGGGGCGCCCGTGCGTCGAGACGGCAAGGTCGTGATGGTGCTGACCCTGTACGGGATGCCGCGAGCCACGCGCAGCCAGGTCGACCGCTGGGTC